>JAJCXL010000354.1 GCA_029263435.1 Acidobacteriota bacterium
ATCCGACACGAAGCGCTCCGGAAGCGGCAAGGGTTCCACCTGCTCGTCCGCCAGGCGCATCGCCATGACGTTCGCGCGTACCGCAAGTCTTCCCTCCGAGTCGAGAGCCCGATAGGCGCTTACGAGATCTTCATAGGCGCCGGCTTCACTCACGCTGGTGATACCCTTTTGGAGCTGCGATCGATTCGCGGCCACGATCATCTCGCCATATTCGGAGACGCTAGGTTGCGGCATGACCGCTTTCGCGAAGCCCATCGCGGTCTCCTGCAAAAGCCCGGTCGGCTCGCCCCGCTCGTCTCGTGCGATGGCGCCACCGAATGGATCCGCGGTGTTCCGATCGACGCCGCCAAGCTCGAGAGCGCGGCTATTGACGACCATCATGTGCCCGCACGTACGGGTCAGAGCCACCGGACGACCCGGTGCGGCAGCGTCCAGGTCCTCCCGCGTCGGTTGGCGTCTTTCCGAGATGAGAGCTTCGTTGTAACCACGACCAACGAGCCACGAACCTTCGGGAAGGGCTCGATGACGCGTGGCGACGCGAGCGTGCAGATCGGAGAGGGAGTCCACCGAGCGCAAGTCGACAACGCTCGTCAGAAGCTGCCCCACCTTCCACACGTGGACGTGCGCGTCGTTGAATCCGGGAAGGAGCACTCGGCCGGAGAGGTCGACGCGCTCGGTGCCGGGACCGGCGAGAGCCTCGATGTCAGCCTTGGCACCCACGGCCTCGATCCGTCCGTCCCGCACGGCCACGGCTTCGGCGATGGGTCGGGCGGGGTCTTGGGTCAGTACGATGGCCCCGAAAAAAATTCGATCGGTCACGCCGATCTCGACTGTGCTTCTTCAGCCGCGATCGCGGCTTCGAGTACATCGAGGCCCTCGAGTAAAACGGCATCCGGCACGTTGAGCGGAGGGAGCAGCCGAATGGCGTTACTGTACAGCCCCGCTCGGATGAGGACGAGGCCGTTCGCCACCGCCCTACGGATGATCGAAAGCGTTTCGTCAGGGGCGGGTCGTTTCGTCTCGCGGTTCGAGACGAACTCGACGAGACGCATCGCACCCAACCCGCGGACGTCACCGACGAGGGGGAAGCGCTCTTTGAACTGGACGAGTCGCTTCTCGATGAGCTCCCCGACTTCTCTCGCCCGGCTGAGAAACGCCTCGGTGTTGATCTCCGCGACCGCTTCGATCGCGGCGACGCAAGCGAGGGGACTGCCGCCATAGGTCCCGCCAACACCTCCGGGATGTGAGGCATCCATGACTTCGGCCCGGCCCGTGAGAGCACTGATCGGCATTCCCGCCCCCAGCGACTTCGCCATAACCACGAGGTCCGGCACGACATCGTAATGCTCGATGGCGAACAGCTTACCGGTGCGCCCCATCCCACACTGCACTTCGTCCGCGATCAAGAGCATGCCGTGCTCATCGCAAAGGGCGCGCAGTCGCTCGAGAAACAACGCGGGGATCGGAATGAATCCTGCCTCGCCTTGAACGGGCTCGATGAGCACTGCCGCGACGGCCTGTGGGTCGACCTGGGCCACGAAAGCGTGATCGAGACGCGCGAGACAGTCTTCGAGATACTGACCCTCCGACATCGAGGCGGGCCTTCGATAGAGATTCGGTACCGCAAAGCGATAGACCTCGGGAGCGAAAGGTCCAAACCCCTTCTTGAACAAGTTGTACTTACTGGTGAGGCTCATCGTGAGAAGGGTCCGCCCGTGATAGGCCCCTTCGAAAACGACGATCGCCTGCCGCTTCGTATGAGCACGCGACAGCTTCACGGCGTTCTCCACCGCTTCCGCACCGCTATTGCTCAGCAGGGTCTTCTTCGGAAACGTCCCCGGCGTCAACGCGTTCAGCGTTTCGGCCAGCACCACATAGGGCTCGTAGGTCCCCACGATCGCGCACATGTGGATGAGCTTGTTGGCCTGGGCCGACAACGCTTGGGAGACTCGGGGCGGACAATGCCCGACCGCGAGCATGCCAATCCCTCCCGCGAAATCGATGAGGGTGTTTCCGTCGACGTCATGCACCAGCGCCCCTTCCGCCCGGTCGACGACGACCTCCGTCGCCCGGCCGAGCCCCGCTGAAACGGCTCGCCTACGTCGCTCCAGCCAACGCTTGGCCTCGGGGCCGGGGATCTCGGTTTTCAATTGAATCACGCTCATCACACGTCCTTGTCTGGGGATAACACCATCAGCACCCCGTAGTTGTCGCACACCGGGTCGTTCAAATAGTCCGGCACCAGGCCGAGGGGCTCGAAACCAACGCTGAGCTGCGCCGAAATGGTGGGGTCGGATCGTTCTTTGCGCAGTAGCGACTCGTAATACGCGTCGGCGCTCATCTCGCTCTTCACATCGCCGTAGCCTCTGAGCATCCCAACCATCACCTGACCCCGCAACTCGAATCGTCGGACGGTCCACTGGCGGGCCGCGTAGAGCCCCCGGGCGATACCTCGACGGCGGTAATCCGGGTGCGTCCCCATGTCGGCACCGTAGAGCCACGCACCATCCGGCTCATGTGAGGTGAGCCAGCCTCCCTGGATGATGTCAGAGAAACGATGAGCCGGACTCTCGAAATCGAAGTCACACCGAATGGTGCTCGTCATGCCGACGACCCGTTCTCCGTCGAGGGCCACGAACTGCCCCTCAGGGAACAGCTCGAGATGCTTCAGATAATGTTCTCGCTTGAACCGCTCGCCATCCGCCAGGGTCGGAAACACCGTGCGCTGAAGCTCTTCGAGCGCGGCCGCGTGCTCCGGCCGGGTCGAATCGACAGTGATCCCGGACTCGAGAGTGAACTGGTAGGTCAACCGACTTCCTCCATCGCTCCCTCGCCTCAATTGCCCTACATCAACGATTGGCGCCAGGCCTCGCTCGACGACGACCGGCCCAACGCTTCACGCCTGCAGGACGGCCAGCTCAACGCTTCGCGCTCGTAGACGCGACTGGTCGCCGAGGGGCGGCGCGCGCTCGATCGTAGGCCAAGCGCACATACTCCCGCACCATTCGCTCCGTGTTGAAAAAAGCGCCGTTGAGCGCCATGGCATAGCGCCGCACGGTCTGATAACCCTTCGGATCGTCGTAGTAAAGCGGCAAGATGGTCGTTTCGAGCTTGTCATAGAGCTCGGAGGCATCGTCATCAACACCGCCAAACGCCCACCCGGTAACGCCTTCGACGTGCCCTTCCAGCCACCACCCATCGAGGACGCTCAAGCTCGGAACGCCGTTGATAGCGGCCTTCATCCCGCTCGTGCCCGATGCCTCTTGGGGAGGTTCGGGAGAATTCAGCCAAATATCGCACCCGGCGGTCAAGAGACCTCCGAGCGCCATCCCATAGTCGCTCAAGTACACGAGCTGCACTTTGCCTTCGAGATCTCGACCACCGGAGACGATGTTTTGAATGATCTCCTTGCCGCGGCTGTCCTTTGGATGCGCCTTGCCGGCATAGACGATCTGAACCGGGCCAACCTCCTCTGCGATCTTGCCGAGGCGCGCGAGATCGCTGACCAGCAGATCCCCGCGCTTGTAGGCGGTCGCACGCCGAGCAAAGCCGATAGTGAAACAATCCACGTCGAAGCTAAGCTGTCTCTGGCGGTGGATCTCTTCGACGAGTCGCTGCTTCGCGACTCGATGCGCGTCGCGAATTTCGCTCAGGGGTGCGGCGACGAGATAGCGGAGGCTCTGATTGTCCCTGCGCCACTCGGGGATGTGTCGGTCGAACAGCGCCTGAGTGGACGGCGCTGCCCAGGTCGCGGTGTGCACTCCATTCGTGATGGCATCGATGTCGAACCCCCCGAACATCTCTCGGGTCACTTCTCCATGGCGACGAGCGACGCCGTTGACGTAGCGGCTGTGCCGTAGCGCGAGATCGGTCATGTTGAGCTCCTCCATCGAGGACTCGCCCAATCGACCGAATCGATCCGCGCCGAGCGCCGCGGTAGCGAGC
>JAJCXL010000355.1 GCA_029263435.1 Acidobacteriota bacterium
GAGCACGACTTCCTCCATCGGCTTCCGGAAGGGGTCGACCTCGACCAGGCGCCTGTGAGTATCATCATGACCCCCGATCCAGAGTGGCTCAGCCCTTCCGATTCCGTGGCTCAAGCTCTTAACTTCATGAGCGATCGAGGCTATCGAAGGGTTCTCGTTCGCGCGGAGAGTGGCGCCCATACCGTCCTCTCCGTGGACGACGTCCTCGACTTCATGCGAGAGGCGACTTGATCCGGTGAGCAAGCCGATGGTCCGTCGAGGGTTGATTGGCCGCTTGGCTCACGGGCTGATGCAACCCTCGGAGGAGAGCATGACCGTTCTCCTCGTTTGGCTCGTCATTCTGCTCTTCGTCGCCTCACCGCTTCTCCCGCGCGAAGGAGCGGGTGCTTATCTACTCCACGCGCTGTTCTCGCTGGTGCTGCTGTCGAGCACGTTCTCGCTGCCGAAGCGGTTGCGAACCATCAGCGCAGTGATCGCAGTGCTCTCGTTCGGAACGGGCTGGCTGACCTATGCGGTCGCGGCGCCGCCCTTGTTTATCGCGAACGTCGTGTTCACGATCACATTCGTCGGGATCGCGACCCTTGGCATCTTGACCCGCATCCTCGCCCCGGGGCCGGTCACTCGGTTCCGGATCCACGGCGCGATCGTCGTTTACCTTCTCAGCGGTTTGTTTTTCGGCCTGGTCTTCGCGTGTATCTTTCTGCTCGACCATGCGGCATTCAACACTCCGGAGACGGTGTGGGAAGGCTCGCTGCGATTGCAGTACGACAAGCTTCTAGGCCGCTTCACTTATTTCAGCTTCGTCACTCTGACGACGTTGGGCTATGGCGACATCACTCCGATCAACGGTGCCGCCCGACAGCTAGTGGTGCTCGAAGCACTCATGGGACAGCTCTACCCGGCGGTGCTCCTCGCGCGCCTCGTGTCGATGGAGCTCGCATCGAGGCCTAACGGCACTGATTGAGCGTCGGAAGCGCTATTGCTTCTGCTCTACGTCCTGGACTTCGATCGGATCGCTTGCGGTGGCTTCGACCTCGAGCGTGCCGGTTCTGGTCACGTTGATCTTCACTGCCTCGGCGAGTCGACCTCGACCGTTGCCCCGGTTGTTGAGCTGCAAGTGAAACACGCCTACGGGGCCCTCTGGATCGCCGGGCGGCTCGTCTCCGGGGAAGTACAAAGGCTTGTTGGTGACGAGCACCACCGTGCTTCCGTTCTCACCAGGAAAGACGCGAACGTAGCCGATGCGGCGCGTGAGTCCGCCCGTCACTTTGGCTTCCCCGAAGTTGCCCTCGCGGAGCGCCTCCATCAAAGCGTCGGTGCCGCCGTCTGCCAAGGTTTTCTGAAGCGCGTCCGCGTTCTCTTGCGTAGAGAACTCGCGAATCCTCAAATCGAGCGCGACCACTTCCTCGCGCAGGCCTTTCTTGCGCACCAGCTTTGCGGAATAAATCTGCTCGGCGTCGGTCGCTTCTTGGGAGCTCGCAAGCCCCGCGAAGGCCAGAAGAGCGAGGCTCGCTCCGGCGAAGTTTCTCAAATGCATCTCATCCCTCTGTCATTCGCGTAGCTGAGGCCCGTGACGGTCGTCGTTTCGGCCGCGGGCGGTTCGGGCCAGTATACGGTGAAACGACGCATCGCCTCTAGAACCTCCAGTCCAAGAACAGGCGCAAGCTTCGGCTCGACAGCGGGTGGAAGTGTACGTCATCGACGCCCACCGGCTCACCCGGTAAGCGCGACTCATAGTAATACTCGATATCGTTGGCCTTGGAGTCGAGCACGTTGAATATCTCGACCCCGAGATCCACGCCGGCCGGAAGCCGGTAGGCGACTCTGGCGGTGACGAAGGTGGAGCCGTTGGAAGGTACGCTTCGATCTTCGGTCAGCGTGCGTGCCCCGAAATAGCGAAGCCGCACGCTGGCCGACCAGGCCCGCCAATCCTCGAGGGCTACCCCTGCCGCGAGGACTTTCCCCATCGCGCCGGGAATCCCGTCGTTGCGGTCGTTGTCGTTGAACCGGGCGCGAGTGAGTGCGAGGTCGAGGTCGAGCTTCACGTGCCGTGACAGCTGATAGTAATTTTGAATCTCGACCCCCGTACGTCGACTCGGGCGGCTTGCCTCGGTCGCGCCACCGTCGCCGACGAAGACGAGCTCGGAATCCAGGTCCAGCCCGAAGAACGTGACCGCGGTGTGAAGCTTGTCGAGCGCTTGAGTTCTGAATCCGAAGTCGTAGCCCCACGCGCGCACGAGCGGATCCACCGCGCTCGCCGGAGCGCCGGTGACCGGATCCACGGAGATGGTGGCCCCCCGGGCGTCGTTGCTGTGGAAGCCGCCGCCGTAGTTCGCGTAGATCTCGGTGTCGCGCCACGGTCCAAGGATGAGCGAGAGCTTCGGACTCGCCAACCCAGCGCTCGCTTGTCCCGAGTTCGCAGAAAGGTCGCTCGCAACATCGACGCGATAGAAATCGGCCCGCAACCCGAATACGCTCCGGAGCCATGAGCTCCACCGAACGCGGCTTTCGAAAAAGGGAGCGGCGCCGAGCTGTGAGATAGCGTCGGTGCGGGTCGTCGCGAGCCGCTGCTGTTGTCTAGAGGAGAACAACCCGTTGTCGATCCAGTCCTGCCGCAGGTCGAGCCCGGCGACGTTCTCGACGGAGCGGCCGTCCCACTCGGAAAGCCACGTGTGCTTGAAGGTGAGTCCGAAAACGGTGCGCTCGTCACGTTGCTCGAACTGGTCGCCATTGTCGCTATCCGTGAGCGCGTAGGTGAAGTTGGAGAACAGTGCCATGTCATAGCGAAGTGCGTAGGCTTGCACGTTGGTGAACGACGTTTCGTGCGTTGTCCAGTACTCACCCCACACGCTGTAGCGGCTCGACGTGCCGCCATCCGAACGATCGACGAAGCCGAAACGAGAGAGCTCTCCGGACTCCACCGCGCGCCGTGGGATCTGATCGGTGGAGCTCCAATCGCCGTCGTAGCCGGCGGCGCTGAGCCTGAACCCGCCGCGATCGCCCCGACGGGCATAGCGCACCAACGCGCTTATCTTCTGGAAATCATCCGGGCGATCCCAGGGGCCGTCGTCCTGAGTGACGTCGACTGCCCCTAGCAGGTCGCCCCCGCCGATACGGGTGGAGCCCGCCGCCAGGGCCCGAGCGTAGTTGAACGAGCCGCCGGTCACGCGAACGATGGACTCGTCGAGCTGATCGAAGAACGTGAACCGTGCGGCGCCCGCCGCGGAGAAATCACCTTCCTCGGCGAAGTAAGGCCCTTTGCGGTAGTTGACCTTCTCGACGAGCTCGGGAATGAGAAAGTTGAGATCCGCGTAACCCTGGCCGTGCCCGTGAGAAGGCATGTTGACGGGCACTCCTTCGAGTGTCAGCCGGAAGTCGGTGCCATGGTCGAGGTTGAAGCCGCGAACGAAATACTGATTCGCCTTTCCGCCGCCGCTATGCTGGGTTGCGACCATACCGGGGACAGCCTCGAGCACATCGCCGGGCCGTGACACCGCTCGGGATGCGAGCTCTCTTTGACCGACGACGCCGTCAGTGGCGGAGTCCGCGACGCGGAGCATGTCATCCGCGCGTCCCGTGACCGAGACCACCTCGCTCACTCGGAGCGGGTCGTCCGGAACGACGAGCACGACTTCCGAGACCTGGTCCGTGTCGACGTCGATGATGTCCGTCGCCACCGCGCGAAGCTCGGTCTCGACGAGGACCTGATACGTTCCGGGTGCGATCCCCGGGAAGGTGAAGGTGCCGTCCGACGCGGTGCGGGTCGAGCGATCGACCTCGAGCACCCAGACCCGCGCGTTTCCGATCGCCGCTCCGGCGGCGCTTTCGACTCTACCGCGAAGCTCTCCGGAAAACGCTTGCGCGACGTGCGTGCCGAAGACGAGCGCGAGCACAAAGGCGGCGACCGTAAAACAACAACGTCGTCGTGACTCTCGCAGATAGCTCTGCTCTAACATACTAACTCCCTGAATGCGCGAGGGACCGGTGGCCCGCGTGCACGAAACCTGAAAAGACCGGGACGGGGAGGAAGTCCCGCGTGAAGCTCCGGGTAAAGAGCTCGTTCTTACGTCTTGTTAGGTGAGGGAGAGTTCGGGAGGTCCGCGAGCGAGAGTCGCGAATCTTGGTCGCGACGTCGCGCGAGGAGGCGTTTGCTCGAAAACGGCAACGGCCTTAGTAGGAGGGACGACGTCGAGAGTCGGTGACGTCTCGACGAGCGCGAGCGCGAAATGTAGTGTCGAGCCACTTCCGTGGTCCTTGCTCAGAGGCTCGCGATCGTGAGACGAGGAGCCCGGAATCGGGTGGCGATGGTTCGGGTCGACTCCTGGAGGGTGTACGTGTTCCGAGGCGTCAACGACACCGTCCTGTGTTTGGACGGCACCGTGCGAATGGTCAGCACGATGATCCAGATTGTGAAGGAACGGAAGGACGTGAAGGCAGGCGACCCACGCGACAAACAACACTCGCGCCAAGTCCTGGCGACACTCCGCCGTCAAACTAATTCGCACGATGAGCCAATCCCCCCTTGATCGACTCTTCGATTATCGCATACCGCGGCGGGTTCGTGAATCGCCTCGCCGCTACTCCGAGCGCAGGGCTTCGGTCGGATCGACCCCGGAGGCTCGGCTGGCCGGAAGGTAGGCCGCCAACACCGCCACCGCCATCAGCGAGAAAGAGACCACGACGTAGGTCAACGGATCGGACGCACTGACGTTGAACAAGATCGCGCTCATCAAACGCGTGAGCAGGAGCGCCGCCGCGACCCCGACGACCACCCCGGCCGTAGAGACGACCATGGCCTGTCGTAGGAACATCCCTTTCACGTCGGCGGATCGCGCGCCCAGAGCCATCCGTACCCCAATCTCGCGGGTCCGCTGAGTGACGCCGTAAGAGATGACGCCGTAGAGTCCCACCGCTCCGATGAGCAAAGCCACCGCGGAGGCGATGACCAGCAGGATCAGCGTGAAGGAGGTGCGACTCATGGAGTCTTCGAGAAGCTCGGAGACGGTGGCTACGCTCGCTACGGGTGCGCTCGGACTGACCGCCATCACGGCGTCACGAATCTCTGGAAGCAAGGACAGGTCCCCAACGCGCGGCGAGCGAATCACATAAGCCAGGTTCCGCTGCGCGAAGTCGAGCTGGTCGCCCCAGAGATCGTTGGCGGATAGCGGCCAGAACATCACCGTCGTGGCTTTCTGATCGACCCCGTCGTCGTGGACGTTTCCGACCACGCCCACGATCTCGCTCCA
>JAJCXL010000356.1 GCA_029263435.1 Acidobacteriota bacterium
ACGTCGCTCCTCTCGAAGCACGATCTGGAGCCGCACCCGCGCGTGGGGGAGTAGCGCCATGGGAGTGGCGACGTAAGCGCCGGTGGTCGAGACGTTTTGCAGGAGCCCGGTGCCGCCGGTGAACATCGTGCGGATCTTCACGGGAATCCGGCGCGTAATGTCGGCCCGATTCGGCGCAGAGCTCGGCATGAAATTTCTGAAATCCTCCGAATTTCATTCTGCCAGATGGAATTGAAAAGGAGAAACCCGCTTCGGAACAGGGATTCACGGCGTCGTCAAAAAAACCTCCAGTGGGTGGAATTCCGCTAACCGACGCACACTGGCGTCGCGGACACGAGGTTGTCCTTGGCGGGTCTTTGCATTCTTCACGTCGCATCGGGTGTACTCAATGTCCGCACAATCCGTGCTGAGCCTCAGCAATGACCGACGCGTTAGCGTCGCGCTCGGCCGGCTCGAAGCCATGCGCGAGGAATTCGGATCCCATGCCGCCGCGGAGATGTTCGTCGGTTCGCCGACGCGCTCGAGCGGGTGACTCACGTGCCGCCCCCAAAAAAAAAGCCTGAGCCGCGAGGGCCCAGGCTTTTTCTGGAGCTCGGGGACTCTTAGTAGTCGCCCATATCTCCCATTCCCGGAGGCATGCCGCCGCCAGGTCCGCCGGCGCCCTTGTTGTCTTCCTTTTCGGGCAAATCGGCGATCAGAGCTTCGGTCGTGAGCATCAGCCCTGCGATCGAGCTCGCATTCTGAAGCGCGTAGCGGACGACCTTGGTCGGGTCGATCACGCCGGCGTTCACCAAGTTCTCGTACTTACCCTTGGCCGCGTTGTAGCCTTGCTCGCCTTCCAGCTCTTTCACTTTGTTGACGATGATCGAGCCTTCCTGGCCAGCATTTTGGGCGATCCAGCGCATCGGCTCTTCGATGGCACGACCGACGATGCCGACGCCAATGCGTTCGTCATCGCTGAGGTCGCTGCTCTTGAGGAGCTTCTTGAGCGCGGCGCTGCCTCGCAGAAGCGCAACACCGCCGCCGGGGACGATGCCTTCTTCGGCCGCGGCTTTGGTCGCGTGCATGGCGTCTTCGACCCGAGCTTTCTTCTCTTTCATCTCGGTCTCGGTCGCGGCTCCGACTTTGATCAGAGCCACACCACCGACGAGCTTCGCGAGACGCTCTTGGAGCTTCTCCCGGTCGTAGTCAGAGGTGGTCTCTTCGATCTGTGCTCGGATCTGCTTGATCCGACCTTCGATGTCGCCTTTCTTTCCGGCGCCCTCGACGACCGTCGTGTCTTCTTTGGTGATGACGATCTTCTTGGCCTTACCGAGGTCCGACATCTGAAGGTTCTCGAGCTTGATCCCGAGATCTTCGAAGATGGCTTTTCCGCCGGTGAGAATCGCGATGTCCTCCATCATGGCCTTGCGGCGATCGCCGAAGCCCGGCGCCTTGACGGCAGCGGCCTTGAGCGTGCCACGGAGCTTGTTGACGACGAGGGTCGCGAGCGCTTCGCCTTCGATATCCTCGGCGACGATGAGCAGCGGCTTGCCGGACTGCGCGACTTTCTCGAGCACGGGGAGAAGGTCTTTCATGTTCGAGATCTTCTTCTCATGGACGAGGATCAAGCAGTCTTCGAGGACGGTCTCCATCCGTTCCGGATCCGTCACGAAGTAAGGCGAGAGGTAGCCGCGGTCGAACTGCATGCCCTCGACGATATCGAGGCTCGTCTCGAGGGTGCGGGCTTCCTCTACTTGGATGACGCCGTCTTTTCCGACTTTCTCCATGGCCTCGGCGATGATCTGACCGATGGTGGTGTCGCCGTTGGCTGAGATGGTGCCGACTTGGCCAATCATCTTGCCTTTGACCGGCTTCGAGATCTTCTGGATCTCTCCGACCATGGCTTCGACGGCGAGGTCGATGCCGCGCTTGAGCTCCATCGGGTTCGATCCCGCTGCGACGTTCTTGAGTCCTTCGCGGAAAATCGCCTGAGCGAGAACGGTCGCGGTCGTGGTGCCGTCACCGGCGACGTCCGAGGTCTTCGAAGCGACTTCGCGGACCATCTTCGCGCCGAGGTTCTCAATCGAGTCTTCGAGCTCGATCTCTTTGGCTACCGTGACGCCATCTTTGGTGACGACGGGCGAGCCGAATTTCTTTTCGAGCACGACGTTGCGGCCCTTCGGGCCCAGGGTTACTCGCACTGCGGTGGCGAGTTGGTTGACGCCTCTGAGGATCGCTTGTCGCGCTTCCTCGTGGTAAACAATCTGCTTTGCCATTTTTGTTCTTGCCTCCGTTGGGGACCGATCGAATCGGTCCGAAGTTTAATTAAGGATTCGCGAAATCTATTCCACGACGCCTAAGAGCTCGTCCTCACGCAAGATGAGGAACTCGTCTCCGTCCAGCTTCACTTCCGAGCCCGAGTACTTGCCGATGAGCACTTTGTCGCCGACTTTGACCTCGAGCGGGATCTTTTTTCCGTCTTTCATGGTCTTGCCTGAACCCACGGCAACGACTTTCGCGGTGAGGGGTTTTTCCTTCGCGGAGTCGGGGATGATGATCGAGCCGACTTTCTTTTCGTCGTCTTCGTCCATCCGCTGAACCAACACATTGTCTTTGAGCGGTTTGATCTTCATTTTTTGTTTCTTCCTCCTTGTGACGTGCAACGAGCGACCAACCTGTTTGAGTCGGCTAGCCGCTGATGGGAATCTGACGACCTTTGTCATTGATGCGTTTCGGCATCGTGACCGTCAGAATGCCTTTCTTGAAATCGGCCTTGACCGCGTCGGCATCTACGGAAGCGGGTAGGTCGAGAGTTCGGTGAAACGGTCCATAGGAACGCTCCATCCTCAAGAACTGGTTCTCGGCGACCGTCTCTTTGAAACGCCTGTCACCTTTGAGCGTCACGCGGTCGTCGTCGATGCTGAGCTCGATGTCCTCGTGCTCCACTTCGGGAAGCTCGGCTTTGAGGATGAGATGGTCGTCCGACTCGTAGAGGTCCACCGCGGGGGACCAGGCGCCCGCGGGCGAGAGCTCCGTGTCCGCGTGGGAGCGAGAGAGGGTCTGGTCGATGAGGCGATTCATACGCTCTTGTAGGGCCAAGAGCTCTCGTACCGGATCCCAATGAGCAAACGACATTTTC
>JAJCXL010000357.1 GCA_029263435.1 Acidobacteriota bacterium
AGCTGCCTCAGGATGGTAGGATCATAGCGACCTTGACAGGTTATGTGTTCGCGTAGTAGAAATTCCGCACTTTGGCTATGAACTCTTTACCATCTCGCATTCATTTGACGCGTCCACACCCTCTTATCTGACAGTTTCCCAAAAACCCCCAGTGGATCCGCCGCAATGAAACGTTCCTATACATTGATTTTTGTTCCCCATACCGGGGACCGGCATCGAAAGATGCGGATGTCGTCAAGCCTCATCAAGGGGCTTGCGATCGTGTCCGGAATATTCGTCTTGGGCACGGCTGCGCTCCTCGCGCACTACGCCGCGTTTCGCGGCGACCTGAAAGAGCTTCGAGAGCTTCGCCTCGGTACCGCCGAGCTCAAGAGACAGAACTTGGATTACGAGGTTTCGGTCGACCATCTCAATGAGAAAGTCGCGTCTTTGGAAGATTTCGTGATGAAGCTCTCGGTCATGGCCGGAATGGGCGACTCGAGCACGGAGTCCATGGACGGCGGTGTCGGCGGGCCGGCGGATGCCGAGTTCGAGACTCCGGACAGCGCCTATGGTCACGCCAAACAAGAGCTCACTCGGATGCGCGGCGAGCTCCTGGATCTCGAAGAGCGCAGTCGAGTCCTCGAGCGCTTCTACGAGCAAAACTCGTTGATGCTCGCCTCGACCCCTTCGATCTGGCCGGTGCGCGGCTATTTTTCGTCGACCTTCGGGTATCGCAAAGATCCGTTCACCGGTGATCGGGCCAGGCACTACGGCATCGATGTCTCGACGCCCATGGGGCGTCCGGTCGTCGCGACCGCCGACGGTGTCGTTTTATATGCCGCCCCTCGCGGCACCTACGGCAATGTCGTCGTCATCGACCACAAATTCGACATCATGACCCGCTACGCCCACATGTCAAAGTTTGCCGTGCGACCCGGCGCCCGGGTCAAGCGTGGCGATGTCATCGGCTACGTTGGTAATTCAGGCCGGAGCCGAGCGCCTCATCTTCACTACGAGGTGTGGGTCGACGATCGTCCCGTCCACCCGCTCGACTACATCCTCGAGTACTTTCGCAGCTTCGACCCGCGCAACCGTCCTCTAGATAATGCGGCGGGTCCCTGAACCGTCACTCGGCTCCCATCGCGGCCGACGTCATTGTCGGAGTGCCCGATACATCTCGTCATGCGTGTGTCGGTTTGCCCCTCTTCAACCCCTCTGCTAGACTGGCGTATTTTTAACTAGGCTGGTCTCTTGCGAGACCCTCCTGGCGAGCGCCGGGCGCCGCCCCCGTCCATGAGAATTGGAAGGTCGGGAATACAAATATCGTCCCGGACGTTTTTTGCGGGCCCAATCCAGGCGTCGCGCGTGAAGAGGCACGAACGGTTCTTATGTCTGTTGTGAACAAGATCCTCACGAAAGTCTTCGGGAGCAATGCCGAACGTGAGCTCAAGAAGATGTGGCCGGTCGTCGAGCAAATCAACGAGCTCGAGTCTGGCGTCAAAGGGCTGTCCGATGAGGCGTTGACCGCGAAGACGGTCGAGTTTCGGACGAGACACAAAAACGGTGAGAGCTTGGATGAGCTTCTCCCCGAAGTCTTCGCCGTGGGTCGCGAAGCGAGCATAAGGGTGCTCGGGATGCGTCACTTCGATGTCCAGCTCATCGGAGGCATGGTTCTTCACAACGGCAAGATCGCGGAAATGAAGACCGGGGAAGGCAAGACCCTCGTCGCGACCCTACCCGTCTACTTGAACGCGCTCACCGGCAAGGGTGTGCACGTCGTGACCGTCAATGACTACCTGGCCCGTCGAGATGCCGAGTGGATGGGAAAGCTGTACACCTTTCTCGGGCTAAGCGTCGGCATCATCCAGCACGACATGACCGACGGCGAGCGGCAAGAGGCCTATCGGTGTGACGTCGCCTATTGCACGAACAACGAGCTCGGGTTCGACTACTTACGCGACAACATGAAGTTCGACCCGTCATTGTTCGTGCATCAGCTCTTTCCAAAAGTAGCGAAATCCCACGACGGCAAAGAGGTCGAAAAGCTCTTTCACTACGCGATCGTCGACGAGGTGGACTCGATCTTGATCGACGAGGCTCGTACCCCGCTGATCATCAGTGGTCCGGCAGAAGAATCGACGGACCTCTATTACACCGTCGACCGCATCATTCCCAAGCTTCGTCGCGACTTCGATTACACCGTCGACGAGAAGACTCGGACGGTCACTCTGACGGAGGATGGCGTCCCGAGCGTCGAGAAGCTACTGAACGTCGATAACGTCTACGACCCGTCGCACATGCACATACTTCATCATGTGTATCAAGCCTTGCGCGCACACACGCTGTACAAGCGCGACAGCGACTACATGGTGAAGGACAACCAGGTCGTCATCGTCGACGAGTTCACGGGCCGACTCATGCCCGGACGACGCTGGTCGGACGGCCTCCATCAAGCGGTGGAAGCCAAAGAGCACGTCAAGATCGAGCGCGAGAATCAGACTCTCGCTACGATCACTTTTCAGAATTACTTTCGAATGTACGACAAGCTCGCCGGCATGACGGGAACGGCGGAGACGGAGGCGACGGAGTTCGAGAACATCTACGAGCTTTCGGTGATTCCCGTCCCGACGAACAAGACTCTCATCCGCGACGAGTACACTGACATCATCTACCGAACCGAGCGCGAAAAGCTCAACGCCATCTCCGACGAGATCAAGCAAATGGTCGAGGACAAACGACCGGTGCTCGTCGGCACGACCTCCATCGGCAAGAGCGAAAAACTCGCCCAGCTGCTCAAGAGAAACGGCATCAAGCATGTCGTGCTGAACGCGAAATACCACGAGATGGAAGCCGAGATCGTAGCGCAAGCGGGTCGGCCGGGATCCGTGACGATCGCAACCAACATGGCGGGGCGCGGCACGGACATCCTCCTCGGTGGGAACCCGGAATACGCCGCGAAGCTCGCGCTGAAAAAGAAGAATCTCGACCCGAATGAGGTCGAGCCTGAAATATGGGAGCAGGCTCTGGCCGCGGCCAAGGTCGAAGCCGAGGCTGCGCACGATGACGTCGTCGACGCCGGGGGCCTTCACATTTTGGGCACGGAGCGACATGAGTCTCGCCGGATCGACAACCAGCT
>JAJCXL010000358.1 GCA_029263435.1 Acidobacteriota bacterium
GCGCAGGGCCCTCTCGAACTCGGTGCCTACCGACTCGGTCGTCAAGAGCTTGATCTTGTCGATCAGCCGATCCAGCCGAAGCCGGACGGTGGGGTAGCTGATTTGGTAGAACTCAGCCATCTCTTTGAGCGAGCCCGAAGCGAGAATGAAACGCCGAATGAAAGCGAGGTCTTCGTCGGAAAGGCCTTCAATCCACTTATTGGCGTCGCTCAAATTATTAAGTTATCTCAAATACACTTACATTTTAATCTAAATATTATTGATATACAACTCAATTATATTCATGAGACGGGGCTCGACGGACCGCGTCCCCGTCTGCAGAATACGGTCCCGGCGGCCCATCGATGTCCGTCACGCTGGAAAACGGTCGAGCAACGACAACGTATACGGCACCGAGCCAGGCCGGAGTCGCGACGATCCGCGTCCAGATCAATAACAGCGTTGGCACGACCAGTGCTACGGTCAGGGCATCCGAAGGCCAGGTCTCGGTGAGCCCGGATGTCATTGCTCGCTGACAGCCGCTCGGGCTCTGACGGCGAGGACCCGATCGAGCCCGAGATCTCCGTTACCAACATCGGGCCCTCTCCCCATCAGGCGAGAACGAAGGTGAGGAAGACTCCGTACAGGTGAGCGTTCGAGTGAGGCCGTGAGGCGCTAGCGAGCCACTGCCGCCTCATCCGAGCTCCGCATAGGCATAGATCAAAGCGAGGCCTCGATAAGGCCGCCACGCTTCCGAAAATCGTCTCATCTCGTCCTCGCTCGCCGGAGAGTCGTGTCCCAAAAGGCGCTCGGCCACGTACTTGACGACGCCCAGGTCACCGGCCGGAAACACGTCCATGCGCGACAGCCCCCGCAAGAGCGTGAACTCCGCGGTCCAACGCCCAACCCCTTTGAACTCGGTCAAGTAAGAGATGGCCGCATCGTCATCCATCGCCGCAACGGCTTCTTCCGAAAGGGTTCCGGTCTCGAACGCTCGCGCGAGCCCAATCAGGGTCGTGGCCTTGGCCCGGCTCAGGCGAAACGCTCTGAGCTCATCGACATCCAGAGCAGCGAAGATTTGGGTGGAAGGAAAGTCGTAATAGCGCTCACCGTTGAACTCGGCGCTGCGGCCGAAAGCGGTGACTAGGTCGGAAAGCATGTCGTGGGCGAGCTTCAAGTTGATCTGCTGCGAGAGCACGATCTGCACGAGCGTGTGCCACAACGACACCCGGCCCGCGACGCGAAGCCCGAAGTGGCGACGGATGAGCGGTCCGAGGACCGGGTCCTTTCTGAAGCTTCGATAGAAGGGACGGACATCGATGCTGAGCCCGAAGACCCGTTCCAAAACGTCTCGCGCGAGGCGCTCGGCTTGCCGGCCGGAAACGTCGTCCCCTTCCAAGTCGACCTCGATCACCGCCCGCGAAGGTGGCTTCGTCTGCTGCGCGGACATGAGCACCGGTTCGCCGTGGAGGAATAACAGCCTCTGATAGGTGCCCGCGGAGAACCGATCGACTCGCTCTTCGAATCGCTCGAGCCTCCGGCCGGTGCGCGAAAGCGACATGGGCAGAGTGGGATCGACGGCGAAGTGACGATGCATCAGGCTTTACGAAAGCTTAACGGAGTTCGTCGAACTTTCCGAGACGGATTACCGTCTAACGGTAGGAACACAAAACAGTTGAAGAAAGAAAGAGGAACGAAAATGTACTCGCACAATACCCTCTCGAAAAGCAGACCCGAATCCTGGGTCGATCGTAGGCGCCGCTGGGAAAAAGACCAGGAACAAAGCCAGCCGCGGGACGAACGAGCCCCGAAAAAGAATTCTTGAACGATAGCGCCCCGGTTCTAACCTAGTTTTCGCCTAGAATCGGGGCGCTATGAAGATCCTCCAGGACGCCTTCGCTCGCTCCGTTCGCTATCTCGAAACACTTCCCGAACGTTCGGTCCAACCGAGCACCGCCGCTATCGAAGCCCTCGCCGGGCTCGACGGCCCGCTCCCGCAAGAGCCAACGCCGGAGCAGGAGGTGCTCGAGCGACTCGACGCCGTCGGCTCGCCCGCGACGCTCGCGAACGCCGGGCCTCGCTACTTCGGTTTCGTGACCGGCGGCGCGCTTCCCGTTAGCCTCGCTGCCAATTGGCTCGCCGGCGCGTGGGATCAAAACGCTCACTTCGTGGTCGGCTCGCCGACCGCTGCCGCCTTGGAGAATCGAGCGCTTGCTTGGATTCGAGAGATCCTCGAGCTCCCGAAATCGTGGGGGGGCGGATTCGTCACCGGCACGACGATGGGAAACTTCTCCGGGCTCGCGGCGGCACGCCATCATCTTCTCGGCACTCTAGGTTGGGACGTCGAATCCAAGGGATTGTTCGGAGCGCCGGAGATCCAAGTCGTCGTCGGCGAAGAAGCTCACACGACGCTCTTCCAAGGACTCGCGCTCATCGGTTTCGGACGCGACCGGGTCACGAAAGTACCGGTCGACGACCAGGGACGCATGCGTAGCGACAGTCTCCCCGATCTCGAGCCACCCACCATCGTCTGCCTGCAAGCGGGAAACGTCAACACAGGTAGCTTCGACCCCATCATTGAGATCGCACCCCGAGCGAGAGAGCAAGGAGCATGGGTCCATGTCGACGCGGCTTTCGGACTCTGGGCCAAAGCGTCGCCAAGTACGGCGCACCTCGTCAAAGGTCTCGAACAGGTCGACTCCGTCGCCACCGACTTGCACAAATGGCTCAACGTCCCCTACGACGCCGGGCTCGCCCTCTATCGGGACCCCGAGATCGCCAGGCGCGCGCTCTCCATCACTGCCGCCTATCTTCCCGAGGGCTCCGAGAGACAGCCTTGTGACTACACACCGGAGTCGTCACGCCGGGCCCGGGGAGTCGAAGTCTGGGCCGCGCTGAAGACCCTCGGACGATCCGGGCTCGCGGATCTCATCGGGAGGAACTGCGAGCTGGCACGCCGCTTCGCGGCAGGGCTCGACAAGGCCGGCTTCGAGATTGGAAACGAGGTCGTCCTCAATCAAGTGTTGGTGTCGTTCGGCTCCGACGCGCGTACCCGCGAGGTCATCGCTGCGGTTCAGCTCGAAGGTACTTGTTGGTGCGGCGGGACGACGTGGAACGGCCGCGCATGGATGCGCATCAGCGTCTCCTCGTGGGCAACGGGACCGGAAGACGTCGATCGAAGCCTCCGCGCCATCATCGCCGTCGCCACGGACTGTTAGTCCCCCTTAGTTCGTCCTGGGCAGCGTCTTCGGCATATCGGCGAGCACGTAGCCAACGACGCCCAACATCGCGACCGCTTTCCTGAAATCTTGCAAGTCGACTTTGTCGAGCGTGTCCGCCTCGGTATGGTGCCAATCGAAATAGTGCTCGCCTACGGTTCGCAGGCCGAGACCCGGCACCCCTCGCTCCATCAGTGGACCGATATCCGCGCCGCCGCCGCCCCGTTCCATGAGCCCGGCATCGATGCCGTCTAGCAGCGTCCCGACCTCACCGAGGATGGACAGGGCCTCGAGATAACTCTCGTCCGTGCCGTCACCCGACGGGCCGCGCAACCCCAGCCCGAAACCCACGGGTCGCTCGGCACCCCCGTCCATCTCGATCGCCGCGGCGTGCTTTGTGACCGCATCGCCGGCCCAATCGCGGTAGGCGCGGCCACCGGTCAGTCCATTCTCTTCATTCGTCCACAAGACGACCCTGAGGGTGCGCCGCGGTCGAAGACCGAGCCGGTGGACGAGCGATAACGCGTGCCACGCGGCGATGCAGGCCGCCCCGTCATCATGAGCTCCCTGACCAACGTCCCACGAATCGAAATGCCCACCCATGACGACGACTTCGTCGGGCAGGTCTCGTCCGGGGATCTCCGCGACCAGGTTGAAGGAGTCCGCATCCGGCAGCTGTCGCGCCTCCATGTCGAGATGAACGCGGAGCTCGTGGCCACGCTGAATCATGCGATGCATCCACGCCGCGTCTTCAACGGTTACCGCGGCGGCAGGAATCTTGGGGTGTGCGGGGTCGTAGCGGAGCCCACCGGTGTGCGGCGTGTTCAAGCTCCTGCCGGTGGCGGAGCGAACCAGCGCGGCGACCGCGCCCAACGCCGCCGCACGCGAAGCTCCCGCGGAACGATACTGAACGGTCCGGCCGTAGCCCATCCACTCCACCGCGAAGAGTACGATCTTTCCTTCCACCCCCTCGCGTCCGAGCGCTTCGAGCTCCTCGAAGCTGGTCACCGACACCACTGGGGCGCTCAGGCCCCCTTCGGGCGTGCCGACGCTCATGCCGAGCCCGAGCATCGGTAGGTCCCGCTCGAGGGGTGCCACGACGCGCGCGGACTCCTGGCCTCGGACCCAGTGCGGCACCTTGACCGGAAGCATCCGCACGTGGAGCTCTTCTCTCTCCATCCGGTCATGAGCCCACTGGATGGCGCGCTCGAGCTGAGGCGAGCCGCTCAGCCGGTGGCCGATCTCGGTGGTGAGATGTTCGAGCTTCTCCCAGCCCTCGACATCCGTCAGCGCCGCTCCGAGAATTTGCCCCGCGGGCTCGCGATAGGCGTCGGTGATCGACTGAGAGTAGACCATCGCCGCGGAGGCGATCCAAATGCAGGCAACTTTTCTGAACACGGTGGCTCCTTCTCAGAAGTCGAACAAGTAAGTAAATTTGGCGATGAGCTGCCGGTCGATGACCTCGCCGCTCTCGTTTCTCAAATCGTTATAGACGAGAAAAAAATCAGAGAGCGGACGGTGAATGATGTTGAAACGAATGTTGCTCGCCACTTCCTCCGTCACCGTATTGAACTGCACGAGAGCGTTGAGAAACACCGAGGTCGAGAACGTGTATCGAGCCCGGGTCGTGAGAAGGTGAGTCGAGAAAGTGCCTTCGGCGAGCTCCACATCGTTGAACGACCACGCCGCCTCGAGCGTAAAGCGAGGGGCGACCCGCAAGGCACCTCCGAGCGAGTAGGAGCGCTTCGTCCCCGAGTAAAAATCGCCTTGCGACACGCGAGCGTTTCCCGACAACGTTCGGCTCGGATCGCTGAACGCCGTCACGAAGTAGTCGTCGAAGGTGAAAAAGCCCGGCGCGATGGTGACGTCCGGGTGGATCTCGAACGGCTCATCGAGCTGCTCGAGGTTCGCGTTTCGTCCCAGGCTCACGAAACCTCCGCTTTGAAGCCGGAACGTCAAACGCAAATTGAAGTAGCGGCTGACGACCGTGCCTTGCTGGTCGGTGAAGTAATCGACCTCGGCAGAAGGACGGATCTCTCGCAGCGTCCCCCGGGCCCAGCTCTGCCGATAATTGTACTGAATGTTGCCGCTCGAGCGTTTGATCCCTTTGCGGGGCGCAAAACCGACTTCGGGGTTGAAGTTATCCTGAAGGGTCGAGAAGGAAGTGCCGAACGCGACGGCGCGCCCGTTATAGCTGAACGCCGCCCGCCCCGCGAGATCCTCTCCTTCGAGCCCCTGGGTCGCGGTCTTCGCGAAATAGGCGTTGACGTCCATCAACGTATTCAGCCGCAGGTTGGTGTCGAAGCCGAGGCTGCGGTTGAAGTGATCGGACTCCATCGTCTCCTTGTTGATGAACATGACGCCTATGTCCGAGTTTCGAAAGATGTTTCGCTTGATGCGAGCGACGGTGAAATTCTCGGCGTTGGCGATCCCGGCCTCTTCTCCCGTCTGGATGTTCATGAAGCCGAGCTCGTAAGGGCCGCTCCTGCCGGTGAGCCGCCCTCCCGCGCGCACCGGGACTTCATCGCCATCTGCGGAGAGGCCGATCCGGCGGCTGAAAAACAGGAGAAGGTCGTTGCCACGCGCTTGGCCGCCGCCGAGACTCCCCGCGCCGAGTCCGAACGAGCCTTGAAATCTGCGACGCCTCGCATCTTCGGGTGGGCCGAAGCGAAACACGCCCGAGTTCTCCAGAAAGAAGTCACGTTTCTCCGGAAAGAAGAGGCTGAAGCGCGTCAAGTTCACTTGCTGAACATCCGCTTCCACCTCCGAGAAATCCGTGTTGGCCGTGAGATCGAGCGTCAAGCCGGAGCCGACGCCTACCTTAGCGTCGATGCCACCAGTGAGATCCTGAGTCCTCTCGACATCCGCCGCCTTGGCGACGTCTCCTCGCGCGTAGGGCGTGATCTTGAAGTTGGAGCCCGGGGTGAGACCCTGCAGCCCTTCCATCGTGCCCGCGAGTGAGACGCGGGTCGTCGTATGGATGCGCGGGATCGGTGACCACTGGCTATCCTCGTTGAGGCGTCGGTTCCGGCGGAGAAAATTCACCCCCCAACTCTGTTCGGCTAGATTTCGAAACTTGACGGTCCTAAACGGAATCGCAATCTCCGCGACCCAGCCGTCCTCAGTCACCCGTGCTCTCGTGTGCCACACCCCATCCCAATTACGGTCGAAGGCCTGGCCTTCGTTGAAAGACTGACCGTCGAACTTCGCACCCGCGGGATTGGTGTGAAACATGTAGCTGTTGCGCCGATCGTGGAACGTATCGAGAACGATCCCGAAAGAGTCCACCGAGCGCGTGTTGTAGTCCCGGGTGAGGTCCGTGATGATGAGCTTGCTGGGCTCCGGGTCGAACGCCTTGACCCCGAAATAGAGGTAACTGTCGTCGTAGAGGATGCGAACTTCAGTATCGAAGGTCGCTTTCGCACCCTCGTTGGGCTCACTTTGGATGAAGTCTTTCGCCACCGGCGCCGCGTTCCAATCGGCTTCGTCGAGGACACCGTCGATCGTCAAAGGGCCACTCGTCCGGACCGCCGTCAGCTGACGTTCCAGGTGAGCGGTCTGGTAGTCGATCTGTTGCCCGGCTGTCGCTGCGGGGACCGACCAGAGAAGGATTCCAATCGCGATGCGGGTCATGAAGTCTGCACAAAGAGGCGATTGTACATGATGTTTCACCGGCGCTGTCGCCTCGTCGAGATGCGAGCGAGTTGAGCCCGCGATCCACACTGGCCGCGGGGCCGCGAGAGATAGATGATGTATTCTTTGCGCTGCACCCCATGCGAGCACAGGGTTTACTGACGCTTCTCGTGTCGCTCTCGTCGGCGCTCACCGCCGCGCAAGAGGCGCCGAGTATCCACGGCTACCGCAGCCTGGAGCAGCGGCGCTCGACGGCTCAGGCCGCGATCGAGCTGCGGGAGGCGTTTTTCGCGGGGGAGAGCGAGCCGCGCATCGAGCTCGAACAGGCGTTTCCATCCCTAAGTGGAGCACCCCTCGCCGACCCGAACTTCTTGAAGGCGCGGCGACGCGAGCTCGACCGCATCGCCACCGACCAAGCCGGAGAGCGCATCGAAGGCAGCGAGACAAGACTCGCCGACCGGCTGGCCTCCGCGTTGGACGCGGAAGAGGCGGCAGACGCACTGGAGCAACAACTCCTCACCCGCCTGGAAGCCGGTCTGACCCTCGCGCCGGGTTATCGCCAGGACGCGATGGCGAAAGCGATCGCGATACTTCGGGAGCGCAGACGCATCGTGGAGGAGGGCCCCGACGAAGATCCGGATCCGTCCGTAGCAGTCACCGACCCGGCGGAGATGACGGCCGCGCTGACACTAGCGGCGGCGCAAGCCGAGCAAATGCTCGTCCTGCATCAAGCCGACGCGCTGAGACGCATGGCCATCCCCACCGATCAGCGTTTGGTCACGCGCGTGCTCGTGGATCTCGATGTCGCGGAGGCAGATGTCCACGTCATGGACCGGCTCGAGCGGGCTCGGCCCCTACTTCCGGAAGAGCTGCGGCTGGTCGTCGCGGATGTCCTCGAGAGCCGCCGCACCGCAGAGGCCGACCGAGAGGTGGAGCCTGAGGTCGATGAGCGCGATCCGGACCCGGGGTCACCTCTCGAAGCAGAGATCCTCGCGGCTACACGCGAGCTGGCCGAGCAAGAACGGGTCCGGCGTCAGGAATCCCTAGAGGCCGTCTCGGAGCGCGAAGCGGAGTCGGATCGGCTGGCGCAAACGACCGCGGCGGCAAGAGCGCTTTCCCTCTTGGATCGTACCCGCGAGAGGCGACTCGCTCGGAACTTCGAAGCGCTCCGCACCCTCGCGACGGAGCTGCGAGCCATCGCACTCGATAAGGACCGGGAGCAACGGGCCGCACTCTCGGACCATCGAGCCACGATCGCGCGGTGGAGCGAGACGGCGGGGGTGGATAGGGCTTGGCACGAAAGTCTCATCGCGCTCGAAGCCGTGCTCGCGCGCAGAGATGAGAACCTGGAAGCCGAGTCGGCCCGATGGATGAAGCTCCTCCAATCGGTCTTGACCGCGCAACGCGATCTCCTACCCTATGTCGACTACACCACGCAGAGGAGCGAGCTCGTCGACGAAGTCCGAGCCGAGCTCCAGACAGCCTCGCTGTGGTTTCGTCACAACCTCCGAGACGAGATTCGCTACGTCCAGACCATGCCCGATCGGGTTTTCGATCTCGACGCCTGGTGGAACCTCATCCGGGTGTCGTTCGACTTGCTCCTTCTTTTCGTCTTTTGGGCCTACCTGCGCAAAGCCGCCGGGCGTGGGCTACGTCGGGCGATTGATTCGTCTCGCTCCAAAGAGCTGTCGCTGTTCGGGTGGCAAGACGCACCGCGGCGGATCGAGAACCGGGAGATCGACACTATCGCGAGCTACGGGATCGCGGCTCTTGGGGCGCTGGCGCTTCACTTCTTGTTGTTGCCTCGAAGCGAGATTCTCGCCTTCGCCGCCCTCTTGTGGGTGTCGTGGGCAGTGGTCAAAAGCGTGCCTCCCGCGGTGCGAGTGGTCGCGGTCTTGTCCAGTCGCGCGCTCGACCCTCTCACGGGCATCAGTCCGTCCTCCGAGATCGAAGCGCGCGCCGTGGCAACGTTCTCCCGGTTCGTCTGGTGGTGGGCCGTTTCGACCGTTCTTGCATTCGCTACGGTGCCGCTTCTTCAGGCGGACGCCCTCCGCGATCTCATCGGAATCGCGAGCGTCACCATCTTCGTCGCTCTCATTCTTTATTCACTGATGCGGTGGGAAAGTTGGATCCTCGATTTCATTCGGCAGCTCGCCGACCAGAACCGGCTCACCGCGTGGCTCGGCCGAAGCTCTCCCTCTAGAGCTCGTCGCATCATCCGAGCGGGGCTCGGCGTCGTGTTCATCGCTGCGCGCGTCGTGTTTTGGTTTCTCGTCGACCTCGGTTGGATCTCGCATTCCAGCACCCAACTGGTCGCCAGTGCGTTCACCGCGGTCGAGCCCAACACCGAAATGCTGTCGCCCGAGGATCGTGGATCCATTGCCGACGCGGAAACCTCGCTCATCGAAAGGAAAGAAGAGCTGAAGGCACTCGATAGTGCGTTGACGGATTGGACCCGCGAGCGCAGGCTCGGGGTCATCGCGGTGGTAGGTGACCGGGGCATGGGTAAGACCGCTTTTCTCGAAGCGGCCGGTGAAAAGCTCCGCGCCACATCGGAGCTCGAAGTCACCTTTCTCCGGGCAGAACCGCACGCGCGCTCGAAGAGTTATAGCGAGCGGTTTCGTTGGATGACCGAACCGCTTGGCTTGGAAGTAGCGAGCAATGCCGGTGGCTCGACAGTGAGGACCGCACTCATCGATCACTTGGAATCACTGCCCCCTAGAATTTTTCTGGTGGACGATCTGCACTTCCTACTGCGGCGCGTCGTCGGAGGCTTCGGGTCGCTGCAATCCGTTCTCCACGTGATCCAAACCTGCTCCGACGATCACTTCTGGGTCCTGAGCCTCCATCAGCCCGCGTGGTCCTATGTCGATAGCGTGTCGGTACAATCGACGATCGTTTTTCGGGACCGGATTGAGCTCAAGAGCCTCGGCCCCGAAGCCTTGGAATCCTCGATTCTCGCTCAGACTCGAAACGCCGGCTTCGAGCCCGATTTCAAGCAACTGCTGCCGAGCTCACCGAGCGGGCCGGCGCTGGAGAACACCGAATCCAAGGCCCAAAGTATGTACTGGCGCGTTCTCGCGCAAACCAGTCACGGCAATCCAGGTATCGCACTCGAATATTGGCTTTCGAGCTTGGGTCAGGCAGAGTCTGGCACTAACGAGGATCGACGGTCGGTTCCGGTCTTTCTGTCTCCGGGTCACGCCGACAAGGAAGTTCAGGCGATGTCGGATGAGTTCTTGTTCTTGCTGACCGCCATCGTCATCCACGACGGCCTGAGGATAAAGGAGCTCGCAGACGTTCTCAACATCTCGGTCAGCAAAGCGCGGACGGCTTGTCAACAGCTCATGAGCTTGAACATTCTCGAACGTGATAGCGACCGGTTCATCGTCTCCCCGAGCTGGCAACCGATGGTCTTGCGAGTCTTGGATCGAAAGAACTTTGCGCATCGATAGGTAGACGTAAGGAGTCGAACGCATGGAGACCGACGCCCCGACGGGCTTTCTACAGTGGATTGACTTCGACAAGATCCCGACCGCGATCGTTGCCGTGATCGTGGCCGCCATCGTCATCCGGCTCGTAACGAGATCGCTCGACGGAATGGGCGAGCGGTTCACTCGCCGTCGATTGCTCATCAAACAGCTCACGGCAGTGACGAAGTTCGTGCTCGTCGCGCTGACAGCGATGTTCGTCGCGGCGACATTGAGTTTTTCGGACGAAGCTCTTCTCGCCTTGGGAGGCTCCGCCGCACTCGCCTTCGGCTTCGCGTTCAAAGACATTCTCGCGTCACTCATCGCGGGGCTCATCTTGTTGTTCGACCGCCCGTTCTCGGTAGGTGACCGCATCGCCTTCGATGGCTTCTACGGAGAAGTCCAGCAAATCGGACTTCGGTCGGTACGGCTCGTGACATTGGACGACAACGTCGTTTCGATTCCCAACAACAAATTTCTGACCGACTCGGTTGCGAGCGCGAATGCCGGTGAGCTCCATCAAATGGTCGTGGTGCATTTCTATATCGGTTGTGACGAAGACTTCTCGATCGCCAAAGAGATCGTCTACGACGCCGCGATCTCGAGTCGATACATCTTCATCGACAAGCCGGTCGTGGTGCATCTTCGGGAAGGTCCCGTGCCCGGCATGGCAATGCGTTTCGCGCTCGAGCTCACCCTCAAGGCCTATGTCTTCGATGGCCGCTTCGAGACCGCTTTCGTCACCGACGTGACGGAACGGACCAAGAGAGCCTTCAAAGAACGCGGCATCCACACGGTCGGCGAGCGTGCCGCCCTAGAGGCAAAGCTCACGGAATGAGCAACATCAACATCAGACTCAGCGTCATGATGTTTCTGCAGTTCTTCGTCTGGGGCGCGTGGTACGTCACGGTCGGGAACTACATGACGGAGATCGGATTGTCCGGCGTCATCTACTGGGCCTACACCGTCAGCCCCATCGCCGGCATCGTGTCCCCGTTTTTTCTGGGCATGGTGGCGGATCGCTTCTTCGCTACTGAGAAAGTTCTCGGCTGGCTACATCTTCTCGGCGCCCTCGCCATGTTCGCTGTTCCGTTCACGGTGCATTCGAGCGTGCTGTTCATCGCAACGCTTCTCCTACACGTGCTCTTCTACATGCCTACGCTCGGGCTCACCAATTCGCTTGCGTTTCATCACATCACGGATCAGAAGCGACAGTTTCCCATCATTCGCGTTTTCGGCACCGTCGGCTGGATCGCGGCCAACATTCTCGTGAGCCTGGTGCTGCATGCCGATCGCACCGCGATCCCCCTCTACACCGCCGGCGCGGCGGGGATCGTGCTCGCTCTTTATAGCTTCACGCTCCCCCATACGCCGCCATCCAGGAATCGCGACAAGCCTTCGATCTCGAGTATTCTCGGAGTCGACGCGCTACGACAGCTGTGGAGTCGACCGTTTGCCGTGTTTGCCGCGAGCTCGCTCCTGATCTCCATCCCCCTGTCGGCCTATTACGCCTATGCGCCGGTGTTCGTGGACGCTGCCGGGATCGAGAACCCGGCATTCAAGATGTCCTTCGGGCAGATGTCGGAAGTTGTCTTCATGATTGCGATGCCCTTTTGCTTTAGAAAGCTGGGCGTCAAATGGATGCTCATCGCGGGGATGGGTGCTTGGGTACTGCGCTACGCCGCGTTCGCGTGGGGAGCTCCCGCCGGCGCGTTGGGCCCCATCATGGTCGGCATTCTCTTACACGGCATTTGCTACGACTTCTTCTTCGTCACCGGCCAGATTTACGTAGACCAGAGCGCGAGCCCCGAGATCCGAGGACAAGCTCAAGGGTTTCTCGTGCTGCTGACCTACGGTATCGGGATGCTCGTCGGCGCCCAGATTTCCGGCTGGATCTGGGGGGCCTTCGTTCCCGATCCAAGCGTGCTCACCGCTTGGCGAGAGTTCTGGTTGGTACCCGCCGGCTTCGCGGCGCTCATCTTGGCGGGCTTCGCGGCGGCGTTTCCGGCGCCCGAGCCCACCGCCTGATCGTCAACCGAGGAATCGGTAGCCGAGCCCGTGGACCGTGATGATGAACTGAGGATGGCGAGGATCTGGTTCCAGCTTTTGTCGAAGCCACGCGACATGAACATCGACGGTGCGAGTGCTCGGAATAAAATTGTAGCCCCATACCGCGTCCAGAAGCTCGTCGCGGGAGAGCACATCGTCGCGATGCTCGATGAAATGCCGCAATAGCTTGAACTCCCGCGCGGACAGCTTGATGAGCTCGCCGTCCTTCAGGACTTCGGCGCTTCGAAACCTGACCACGATCGGACCAAAGGAGTAAGGGTCCGGCGTCTCGTCTTTCGCCGGCGGCACGCGGCGGAGGAGCGCTTCTATCCGCGCGAGAAGCTCCGCGGACTCGAACGGCTTCGTGAGGTAGTCGTCGGCACCGAGCTTCAACCCCACCACTTTGTCGGAGGTGCGGTCACGCGCCGTGAGCATCAAGACGGCTGACTTGACCCCTCGCGCCCGAAGATCGCGGCACACTTCGAAGCCGTCTTTCTTGGGCAGCATGATGTCCAGAATGATGACGTCATAGCCGCCTTCCAGTGCAAGCGCGAGTCCTTCTTCGCCGTCGGTGGCACAGTCGACATCATAGCCGACGCTTCCGAGACGATCGGTCAGTGCGAGTACCAAGCCAGGCTCGTCCTCGACGACGAGAATGCGCCCTGCCATAGGCGTCAAACGCTTG
>JAJCXL010000359.1 GCA_029263435.1 Acidobacteriota bacterium
TGTCAAGTTCCGGTCGCGGCCGGTCTCAAGTCGGGGGCCGCTGCGGAGGGCACGGCCTCCGGTCCACTCCGGCGGTCGCGAAACGCGAGGGGGCGAGGCTCGGTCATCTCCATATCCACCGCGCCCTTGAATCGAGCGCCGGTCTCCATGGCCACACTCTTCGAGAAGATGTTGCCTACGACGTAGGCAGAGCTCGTGAGGATGACGCTCTCACGACCCCTCAGATCTCCGTGGACGTGCCCCGATACGCGGATCTCACGGGCCGAAATGTCTGCCTCGACCTTCCCACCCGGCTCGACGACGACCTGGAACCCGTCGAACTTCAGATTGCCGATGAAGGTGCCGGCGATTTTCACGTCACTCTCACCGGAGAGCTCGCCTTCCATCCGGCATCCGGCCGCAATCCTAGACGTGCGAAGCGTCACCTGGTTGGGTTGTGACCCGGCTTGCTTCTTTGGCGTGGTCTCTTTGAGCTCGAACTTCGGCTTTCTGAACATCGTTTCTCGGCCTCCAGCAATCGGCTTCGTGTCGTCGGGTGTTCGCCCGCGCGGTAACGCCTCCGCGTCGGGGGGGTTCGAACGGTCAGATGGGTGCGTGGGTGACTACCCTTCCAGGTTACGAACCGAAATCGGGAAACGCAACCCCTACCAACCACCTCTCGACCGGAGTGGTGCACTCCTTACAGAATCGGTCCATCCGGCTCGGAATCGGCGTGCATTGGTCTTCAGTTCGGGTTTGCAGCAGAATGGTGTGGGCGTTGCAGGAGGAGCGGGATGGGACACTTAATCTTGACTCCCGGCAGGCGACATTGATGAGTCGACGGACGACAGTGCTCCTCGCGGACGATCACACGATCGTCGCGGAGGGAATCGCGAGCTTGCTCGAGCCCGAATACGATCTCGTCGGGCGAGTCCACAACGGACGAGAGCTGCTGCGCGTCGCCGAGGAGCTGTCTCCCGATGTGATCGTGAGCGATATCTCGATGCCGCTCTTGAACGGGATCGACGCGCTGAGGCAGCTCAGGCAGCGCGACCCGGCGTGCCGCGTCGTGTTCTTGACCGTCCACGCGGACGTTTCTTATGTGGCGGAGGCGTTTCGCGCCGGCGCGGCGGGCTATGTGCTCAAGCAATCCGCGGCTGAAGAGCTCCGGCTCGCTATTCGGACCGTGATGGAGGGTCACATTTATCTGACGCCGCTCATCCCTAGAGACCGTCTCGACGACCTTCTCCGAGCGGATGCGGCCGACGACGCGCTCGGGGTGGGCCTCACCCCGCGCGAGCGCGAAGTCCTACAGCTCCTCGCCGAAGGACGGGCAGTGAAAGAGATTGCGTCGATCCTGACGATCTCCCCCCGGACGGTGGAGTTCCACAAATACAACTTGATGGAGAAGCTCGGATTGCACAGCACCGCCGAGCTGACCCAGTTCGCTATCAAGCACGGCATCGTTTCCGTGTAGCTCGGCATCGGTCCTTGCCCTCTCTGCACACCGTCGACCTCGTGGTGATGGCTGCCTATTTCCTCGTGCTGCTGGGCATCGGGATTTGGGTGATGCGCTCTCGGCACGAGAGCTCCGAGACCGAATCCTTTCTCGCCGCGGATCGAAACATGAACCTGTTTCAAACGACGACCTCGACGGCGGCGACGGACATCGGAGGTGGTTTCAGCATCGCGATGGGTGGACTCGGGTTCAGCCTCGGGATCTCCGGCTCGTGGCTGGTCGCGATCTCCGGCCTTAGTGTCGTGATGGCGTCCTTTCTGGTGGTGCCCAAAGTGAAACGATGGGCCGATCGGGTCAAGGGTCTGACCACCGGGGACCTGTTCGGCCAACGTTTCGACGAGCGTACCGGACTGACGGCGGCGTGTCTCATCGGGCTGTCTTGGTTTGCCTTCGTCGGCGGACAGATCATCGCCGGAGGGAAGCTCCTGGAGGGGACGGTGGGCATCCCGCTCTCCGCGGCGATCGTCGTCGCGGGAGCCGTCATCGTGGCCTACACGGCGATGGGTGGTCTCAAGGCGGTGATTTTTACGGATGTCTTTCAGATGACGATTCTGCTCGTCGGAGTGATCTTCATTCTAGTGCCCATCGGACTCAGCGAGGTCGGCGGCGTGTCCGGGATGGTGGCGTCGCTCAGCGCCGCTCCTGAGACCGCGTCCATGGTCTCTTGGGACGCAGCGGGATGGAAGCAGATCGTGGGTTGGTTTCTGTCGATCTTTCCGGTGTGGTTCATCAGCATCGCTGGGTTTCAGCGCATCATCGCTGCTCGCGACGAGCGCACCGCGCGACGCGCGTTCGTTCTGACCGGCGTTCCTCTCGAGTGGCCGCTCTTCGCTATCGGGAGCACGCTCGTCGGCATGTTCGCGCGGATTCTGACTCCTGAGCTTGCGGATGCGGAGCTCGCGACGCCGACGATGATCCTCACGCTCTTGCCGAGCGGTCTTGCGGGCCTCGTCATCGCTGCTTACATCGCGGCGCTCATGTCCACCGCAGATTCGTGCCTCATCGGACCGGTTGCGATCTTCGTGAACGACATCTATCGAAAACGATGGAAGCCTCGCGCGACGGATCGGGATCTGACACGCACGGGAAGGATCGCCACGGTGGTCTTGGGTGTGCTTGCGATTGGTATCGCTTTCCTCGTGCCGAGCGCGCTCGATCTCATCCTCTATGCTTATACCTTCGGCGCTGCGGGCTTGTTCTTTCCCATGCTCGGATTGTTGTTCTGGCCACGGGCCACGGCGACGGGAGCTTTTTGGAGCATCCTCGTCGGAGGCACGTCGGCGATCTGTTGGGTGGCGGCGGATCAACCGTTCGGCCTCGCCCCGTCTTACATCGGCTGGGCGCTCTCCGGTCTGACTCTCGTGGTCGTCTCTGTCTCGACCGCGCATGCGCCGGAGGAGGATCTCGAAAGCTTTAGCTAGACACTAGTAGTCGACGGTGAGCCGGAACCTCGTGCCCGCGGCTGTAGCCGCCTCGAGCACCCTCTGCAAGTCGCTCAGGCCGGAGACGACCGCTTCGGGGCTTTCAATCTCGATAGTCTCGTCGGGGTCCAGCTCGATGTACTCTTTGATGGCTCGAACCACCTCGAGTCCTTTGGAGCTTTCGAACCACCGACCACTTTGACTTCCGGTGGTGGGTGCGTCGAATTTCATGTCGGCGGCGAGGGCTTCCGCCTCCACGTGGCTGAACGCGACGAACTCCCCTAGCCCGGGCACGTCCATTTCGTGCGCCATTCCGTCGAGCGCATGCCGATGAACGGCAAGGATACGGCCGTCGACGTTGCGAGGCTCCACCCCGGCGACTTCTGCTTCGAGCACGATCACGATTCCGAGACTCAATGGTTTTCCATCCTTCTTGCGCCCGCCCAACGGCGAGCGGTGTCCTACCTCGTATAGAGGAATGCATCATAATACCGCGTTGCGAGCCCGTTTCGGGGCAAGCGAAGGGGGACTCGTGCCCGCGGAGTCCCAACGGAACCGCCGGGGGATTGAAGACATGATGCGCATCAACGGGAGCCGTCGTCTCGTCGCCGTTTGGATCGGCGTGATGGTTGGCTGCGGCGATAACGGTCCGTCCACGCCTCTTGTCGCCAGTGACCTTCCCAGCAGTACGGCGGGGTCCGAGCCGGGAACGTTGACCATCGTTTCGGGAGAGACGGGCGAGCCTCTGTCCGGCGCGGTCCTTCATGTCGCGGGCCGTGAATATGTGGCGGATCCGTCCGGTCGGGTCTCGTTGGATCGCTCGGTTCCCACCGGTGCGAGTCTCGACGCGCGCATGCCGGGCTTTCTCTTTCGAGAGACACTGGTGAGAGCCGGAGAGACGAGCGTTGAGATGTGGCCTACCGGCGGAGCGACCGGAATCGATGAGGCCTATACCCGCGTCCTCGTCTACACGAGCGCCGCGGTGGGTATGTCGACGATGGAAGCTTTGGAGCGGCCCGCCCTCGACACTCCCCGAATCGCGCTGATCCCGGCGGCTGCGATTGCGCTCGATCCCGGAGCGATGTCGACGTTGCGTGCGGCCGCGGCGGAGATGACCGATGCGCTCGGAGGTGCCTTCGTTTACGAGATCGGCGAGCGTCCCGGCGCGATCCCGGTGAACCTTCTGGTCGAGCCCAACAATAGCTCGATCATCGACGACAACCTGCGAGCCTTCACGCGGTGTTGGATGAACCGGCTCGCCATTTTTCGCTGTGACATCGTGTTTCGATCGGTGGACATCGTCTCGAGTGAGACCGCGCTCCATGAGCTTGGCCACACCTTTGGCTTGAACCACTCGTCGATAAGGAGCGAGATCATGGCGGTACGGCGCACCCATATCCCCACGGCCTTCTCACCTCGAGAGCGCTTGGTCATGCGGATGATGCGCAAGAGGCCGCCGGGAAATCTCTTTCCGGACAACGACCGCCAGGCGCCGGCCCTTCG
>JAJCXL010000360.1 GCA_029263435.1 Acidobacteriota bacterium
GTCCACGGCCTTCCCCCGAGCTTGCTCCGGGCTCATGTAAGCGGCCGTACCCATGATGGCGCCGAGCGCAGTGCCCTTGGTCAGGGTCGGCGAGTGCGATGCGTCCTTACCCTCTTCGACATCGCCGGCGAAGGCTTTGGCGAGACCGAAGTCCAGGATCTTGACACTCCCGTTCTCCGTGATGATGACGTTCGCCGGCTTCAGGTCTCGGTGGACGATGCCTTTGTCGTGCGCGGCTTCGAGCCCATCCGCGATCTGCGCGAACAGCGGGAGCGCTTCGTCCAGAGGGATGGGTCCGTTCGCGACCCGCTCTGCGAGCGTCTGCCCGTCGACGAGCTCCATCACGAGGAATTGGACGGTGCCGGCCTCGTCGAGGCCGTGAATGGTCGCGATGTTCGTGTGGTTGAGAGAGGCGAGCAGACGTGCTTCCCGTCGAAAGCGCGACAGGCGCTCATCGTCGCGAGAAAACGCCTCCGGAAGGACTTTCATCGCGACGTCGCGATCGAGCTTGGTATCCCGCGCGCGGTAGACCTCTCCCATGCCGCCCTTGCCGATGGGGGCGACGACCTCGTACGGACCGAGCTTCTGTCCTGCTTCGAGAGACATCCGCGCTGATTGTAGGGGCAGGGCAAAGTCCCTTCAACAAGGGCGTTGGCGATCGTTCGTCCGCTGCGGCCGGAGCGTGTCGCATACCCTCTTCACCGCCCGGTTGAGCGGAGTGCTCCAAACCGGTAGATTGCGCAGAGCATGCGGCTCGCGATCGGAACCCGCCTCGGCCTCTACGAGATCATTTCTCCCATCGGTAAAGGAGGGATGGGTGAGGTGTACCGAGCGCGCGATACGAAGCTCGAGCGGGACGTTGCCATCAAAGTCCTTCCGGATGAGCTCGCCGACGACGAAGACCGCGTCGCTCGGTTCGAGCGCGAGGCAAAGCTCCTCGCATCGCTGAATCACCCGAACATCGCGAGCATCTATGGACTCGAGGGCAACGCGTTGGTCCTCGAGCTCGTCGAGGGACTCACGCTTGCGGAGAGAATCGAGCAGGGACCGATCCCGGTCGACGAGGCCATCGCGATCGCGCAGCAGATCGCGGTGGCGCTCGAAGCGGGCCATGAGGCAGGTGTCATTCACCGAGACTTGAAGCCTGCGAACATCAAGCTGAAGGACGACGGCACCGTCAAGGTGCTCGACTACGGTCTCGCGAAAGCATTCGACGCGGATTCGATGAGCGAAACCGACGCGGAGCTCTCCCATTCACCAACGCTCACCCGGCAGGGAACTCAGCTCGGCGTCATCCTCGGCACGGCGGCGTACATGAGCCCCGAGCAAGCGAAGGGCAAGCGCGTCGACAAGCGCACGGATATTTGGGCGTTTGGGGCCGTGCTCTACGAGATGTTGACCGGCACGCGCTTGTTTGCCGGCGAAGACGTGTCCGATACGTTGGCGGCCGTGCTCCGTGCGGAACCGGATTGGAGCGCGCTCCCGGACGAGACCCCGAGTTTCGTCCGCCGGGTACTGCAACTTTGCCTTGCGAAGAACTTGCAGGAGCGGGCCCGCGACATCGGTGATGTGCGTCTGGCGATGGGCGGCGCTTTCGAGACGGTCGCGGACGAGGCCTCGTTCTCAGATGAGCGCCCCAGAGTGGGGGCGAAGCCGCGGCCGTCGGTCCCGCTGCTGCTCGGGTCCGCGTTGACGGCCGCGGTGATCTCCGGGATCGTGGTGTGGTCCTCGATGCGTTCGTCCGGGGTGCCCATCGATGTCGCACGCTGGACGATCGATACGGCAGGTTCGCTCGATGTCGAACGTTTCCATCGGGACATCGCGGTGTCGCCGGATGGACGCTTCGTCGTGTACAACGAAAGGATCCCCGATAGCAACTTCAACCAGCTGTACTTGCGGTCGATCGATCAGCTCGATGGGTCGCCGCTCCCGGGAACGCTGGCTGCTCAGGGGCCGTTCGTTTCGCCCGACGGCCAGTGGATCGGGTTCTCGGAAGGTAACAGGCTCCAGAAGGTCTCTTCGTTCGGGGGACCGGGGATCTCGATCGCCACTGTCCCCAGCTTGGTTCGTGGAGCGAGTTGGCTTCCAGACGATCGGATCGTGTTCGGCTCGCACAATGGAGGGCTGTTCGTCGTGCCGGCTGGAGGCGGCGATCCGAAGCAGCTGACCACACCGCCGGACGGTGAATCCCATCGCTGGCCGTCCGCGGTGCCGAATAGCGAAATCGTGCTGTTCGCGCGTAGTCCCGTCGGAGGCCTTGCCGCGAGAGATGGGGAGCTCGCAGCCCTCTCGCTCGACACGGGCGAGGTGAGGCCGCTAGGGCTGAGAGGGACCAATCCGCGATATGTCCGGACCGGCCATCTCATCTACGCCGTGGACGACGGCACGATCCGCGCGCTGCCATTCGACCCGCATCGATTGGAGATCACCGGTGGACCCGTACCGGTCCTGGAGAACGTCTTGGTAAAGGCCACGGGTGTCGCGGAGGTCGATCTCTCCGATGCGGGACGGCTCGTATACTTGGAAGGTTCTGGGTTCCGGGACCCATCGCGGCGACTGGTATGGGTGAGCCGGGATGGCCAGGAGGAGCCGATCGACGCTTCGCCCGGCGCTTACTTCACTCCGCACCTGTCGCCCGACGGCACGCGACTGGCTGTCGACCGCGCGAATGCCGATAGCGCGGACATCTGGATTCTCGATCTCTCACGGGACACCGAGACCAAGCTCACGGCTGACGCCTTCGTCGAGGCCCACCCGATGTGGACCCCGGACGGGACCGGGATCGTCTACGGATCGGCCTTCTCGTCCGACGGCGGTATCTTCCGCAGGTTGGCCGATGGTACGGGCACGGCCGAGCGCCTGATGAGCGTCGACTCCCGGTCCGCCGTGGTGGGGCCCTCGAGCTGGTCTGCCGATGGAACGACACTCGCGTTTTGGGTCGTTAATGTCTCGACCGACATCGGTCTGTTGTCCTTGGATGGAGACGGCTCATCGACGTCACTTCTCGCCTCGGAGTTCATGGAACAAGTACCCGCCATCTCGCCCGACGGAACGTGGATCGCCTACGAGTCGGAAGAAAGCGGGCGGGCAGAGATCTACGCGCAGCGGTTTCCGGAGCTCGGCCAAAGAGTCACTATTTCCACCGACGGAGGTAGGCAGCCCGTCTGGTCCCGAGACGGACGCGAGCTGTTCTACCGATCCGCCGAGGGCATGATGGCCGTGCCGATTACCACGTTCACGACGTCTCGGGCGCTCAGCGCGGGAACACCGACACGTCTGTTCGAGGATGACTACTACTTCTATCTTTCACGCCGCACCTACGACGTCGCACCGGATGGCCAGCGATTCCTGATGATCACGATGGGCGACTACGCGGCCGAGGGTGTGTCGTCACACCGGATGGTCGTTGTGGAGAACTGGCATGAGGAGCTGAAGGCGCGGGTGCCGTTGCCGTAGACATGCCTCTCCAACCCGGAACGAGACTCGGACGTTGCGAGATCAATTCTCCCGCTTGCACGTGTCGAGAGGTAATCCCCACAAGTGGTTGACACGGTTGGTAGGCCGCGAAGGAATCGAACCTTCAACCTACGGATTAAGAGTCCGTTGCTCTGCCAATTGAGCTAGCGGCCCACGTTCGGTGGGAAATTCTTGGCTGGTACGCCTGAGAGGACTCGAACCTCTGACCTTCTGCTCCGGAGGCAGACGCTCTATCCATCTGAGCTACAGGCGCACGCGCCATGGCTTCCGGAGCCCGAAAGGATAGCAAAT
>JAJCXL010000361.1 GCA_029263435.1 Acidobacteriota bacterium
GATCGAGCCGCGGTCACCATTGACTACGGCAAAGGTGAAGAGTCCGTAGGGCTAAAGGAAGACGGTTCGTTCGCTGCCTATTTCGCGTTACCGAACGGCGACCGCGTCGTTCGGATTCGCGCGCGAGCTCGGGGGCGGGAGCTGGCCGAGCAAACACTCCAGCTTCAGTCATCAGACCGATAAACTAGATGCGCTGTTTGGTCGTCATAGGATTGTTGTTTCTCGCAAGCTCGCCGAGCTTCGCTGACGAGAAAGACGCGCGGATCTTCGAGCTCGGAGACTTTCAGTTCGAAAGCGGCGTCACGATCTCGGACGCACGCTTGTCTTACGTGACTCATGGGTCCCTCAACGCCGACAAGACGAATGCGGTCTTGGTGCCGTCGTGGTACTCCGGCGATCATCACGGTTACGAGTTTCTGATCGGGACCGGCAAGGCTCTCGATCCCGCCGAGCTATTCATCGTCGCGACCGACATGTTCGCGAACGGATACTCCTCCTCTCCGAGCAACACCGCGGCTCCTCATGCCGGCCCCGACTTTCCGGAGATAGCGATCCGCGACAACGTCAATGCCGCGTATCGACTCCTGACCGAGCACTTGGGCGTCACGCACTTGCGGGCGGTTATCGGGTTCTCGATGGGCGCACAGCAGGCCATGCAGTGGGCGGTGAGCCATCCGGAAATGGTGGACGCGGCCGTCGCTATCTGTGGCAACGCCAAAGAGTACCCGTTCGGTTACGTCCGTTTGGAGGGAGCCAAAAGCGCGTTGATGGCCGATAGCGCCTGGAACGGCGGCCGATACCAGAGTCCTCCTGAAGAGGGACTCAAAGCGCTGGCCCGGCACTGGGCGTCGTGGGGTGTATCGCAGGAGTGGTGGAGGCGAGAGATTTATCGTGAGCTCGGCTTCGATAGCATCGAAGAGCGCCTGCTGGCGGCGGAGGCCGGATGGCTCGGCCGGGACGCGAACAATCTGCTCTGGCAAGCGAAGATGTGGCAACGACACAACGTCGGGGACTCGCCAGGTTTTGATGGTGACTTCGAAGGGGCCCTCCGTTCCATCGAAGCGAGAGTGCTCCTCATGCCGTCTGAGACCGATCTCTACTTCCCGGCGGCCGACGCGGAGTACGAGAGCCAATTCATTGCTCGAGCGACGCTCGTACCCATCCCATCCATTTGGGGCCACGGGGCCGGCGCAGGAAGAGGCCCGGGCGACGCGGAGTTCTTGAACAAGACCCTCGGTGACTTTCTCCGACGGTAACGCCCAGCAACGTAGCCCCCCTCAGAACAGGAATCCGAAAGAAGCCTCGATGCGAGGGCTCAGGCTCGCGCCGTCGGTGACGATCGCGTTGATCTGGGTGGGTGTCGGCGCGTTCGCGCTCGTGCTCGAGTACCCACCACGGAACGCTTCGAGGCCCATCGCGAGAACGAGGTTCAACCGCGATCGAAACCTCCATGACCAGCCGGCTTCACCCATGACCAAAACGCCTTTACCCTCGATGGAATGACCCGATGAGCTTCGGTTCAGGTGCCGGATGGAAAGCTCCCCGTCTCGATCCCAGTAGCCGACGCGAAATCCAAAAAAATAAGAGCTCAACCCTTTTGGGTACACGCGATAGCCAACCGCGAAGCGCCGGCTACCCAAGCTCCGGCCACCCGGGATCGAACCGTCCACCCGACGCGAATGCTGGGTTTCGAAGAGGAGACCGTGTCGTTCGCCAAAAGAGCGCTCATAGGTAAGTCGAATGTCGCCCTCTGCCGCAGGCAACGGGTGGAAACGGATCGCATTGGAGCGAGGCGGAGTGTGAACCGGGGTGTCGTTTGACGTCTGCTCGGTCGCCGTCGCGAGTCCGGTCAAGCTCATCAGAATCAAGGCGCTCATGTTTCGCATCACAGCCTCCTGCCTCCAAAGCACTGCAAGTTTGCGGCCGTCTGAAAGAGGCCTTAAACGCAAGCATTCTTGGATGACACCCGGCCCGACCCGTTCCAAGAACCGAAATAGGTTTCGATTCTCGGATCGCGCGAGTACGCCCCGCGCACGCGCGAACGGTTGCTCGCCGTCATTGCATCGTCGGACCATCGCGGCACTGTGTCCCTGTAGGCTGGCCAGACACTCGCCCACTACGAGATCGTCAAAGATCGTCGCCAACTGGGTCGAAGTGGCTGCGAGGCGCTTGGCGCGCTGAGCCAAATGGCGACCGGGGCAGCTCCGTCCGTCGTCGTAGTTGCAGTGTTGCTCTGCGTTTCGACCTCTACGCACGCCCAGCGGGCGGACTTCCTGACCTCGGATGCTCGGGCTGAAAGCTCTCGCGGGGTTCTATCGATGTTGCCCAGCCTCCGGCGCCATCGACCCTGAGGCGCAGCTATGGATCGACATCACTTATATCGAGCAGCAATTCGCGAAGGCGTTTCGTGACGCGGGCGGAGTCCTTCTTTCCGGAACCGACCCGACGCTCCCCGGCGTGGTGGCCGGCTTTGGTGTGCATCGTCAGCTAGAGCTATTGGTCGGAGCCGGGTTCTCCCCGGTCGAGGCGACCAAGATATCCAGCCACCACGGCGCTCGCTTCATGGCGCGGCTAGATGAGATTGGAACGCTGGAAGCAGGCAAGCGCGCGGACATGTTTCTCGTGCGCGGACGCCCGGACGAGAGGATTTCGGAGAGTCGAAATATCGTCACCGTCTTCAAAGACGGAATCGGATATGACTCAGCGGCACTCCGCGAGTCGGTGAAGGGGTTGGTCGGGCATTGATTAGGGCAGGAACTGCACCATCCTCGACGTAAGCGAAGGGTCGAAACTCTCGTTCAGAGCGAAGATCATGTAGTGCCCCGGCGGGGTCAGCACCGGGTTTACCGGTGTCTGAACGAGAGCAATCTGTAAACCTAGAAAAGGGAACACGCCGAGCACCTGCAACTGAACGTTTCGCTGGTTCATGTCGTATGAATGTGTTTGCGCCGGAAGGCCCATCGCCACGACCTCGGTCAAATTGGTTTGCCCATCGATGAGCATCCAAAACGCTTGGCCTAGTTGGACGGTTTCAGACGCGGCGAAGACAATCGGCCGAGGCCAGCGAAAAATATAGTCAGGGAAATAGTAGCGAAAGTTGGGCTGTTCCCCCCCCGCTTCACCTCCTTCGTTGCCCCCTCCCACCAAAACTCTACCGTCGGGAAGCAACGCAGTGACCGTGTGGTAGCCGCGTTTCTCGGGTATTTTCGCGCTGCCTCGATGAAGCGAGAATCCGTCCCGGGGATCGACATAGTGCGCATAACCGGGAAGATTCTCGGACGATGAGTCGTCGTGGCCAGCCAGTATCAGAATTCTTCCATCCGGCAACAAGACGGTCGAAGGATGGTGTCGCCGGAACCCCATGTCGATGTGCGAGCCCCAGCTGTCCGCGTTCGGGTCATAAACGTCGATGCTTTGCTCTTGTTGGGTTTCGTGATGCCCGCCCACATACAAAACCGCCCCGTTGCCATAACCCCACTCGCCATCGGAGAGGCGCATGGGAAGCGGAGTACTCGAAGAACCGAGATTTGGCGTCTCGGCAGGAAGATTGCCGGGACGCGCCTGTCCGCTGACTAACCACTTTGGTGACGCCGTCATCGACATGAACGCGGGAACCCCGCCGTCACCGATCACCATCAGCTCGTGGGTGCCATTGAATGGGGTCGGAAGCTCAACGACGTGAGGGTAGTCAGCGGAGGCGATATCATGCGGGGATTCGGCATGCTCGGAAACCATCGACCACGTATCCGTCGACGGTTCATAGAGCTCGACGCTCAAATTGGGAGTAAGGATCGGTTCTACATCATCGAACCCAGCCGTGACGAGCATGTCACCGCTAGAGAGCCGGGTCACCGTCGGGTACCACCGCGCACCGGGCAGCCCCCCAGCACCGACACCGCTCATCTCGGCACCAAGCTGCCACGTGCCCGCTTCGCCATCATAGATAAAGGATTGTGGAAGCCCGACGAGGGAGATATAGGTGAGCGGTTCGGGGATGGCACCGGCGAGCGACCCTCCCGCGACGAACAACCGACCATCCGGTAGGACGGCATGCCCCGAACAGGAGAGCGAGTCGACGTGAAGGATTCCATCGACCAAAACGCCTTCTGGAGGAAATTCCGTGGGAGCGAAGTTGCGGATGACGTCGACGACGGGATCGAACGCCGGATGAAACGTGGAGCCCAGCGGGTGGATCGCCATTTCATAGTCCTCTCCCACGAAGAACAATTTTCCGTTGGGAAGCAGAGCCACGTGAATGGAGCTAATGGGCTGACCTTCCGTCCGCCAAGAAATCTGCTGGCTGTAGTAATCGAGAACTGTGTGCTCGCCCAAAGCCTGACTCGCGGGCGAGCCGGCCAAAATCGTAGCCAATAGAAGCTGAAGCTTCTTCATCCCTTTTGTGCCTTCCCCTCAGACAAACACCATGCATCATTATTGCTCGGATGGAAGGCGCGACGCAGATTTGGTAGGATCGTCGGTCCCATGCCCCCAGCGCCATCTTTATCGGTGGTCCTTCCTGCGTTCAACGAGGAAGGAAACATCGAGCACGCCGTTACGAGCGCGGCCGATGCGGTGCGCCCACTCGTCAACGAGAGCTACGAGATCGTGGTGGTCGATGACGGCAGCAGCGATCGGTCACCCACGATATTGAAACGGCTCAGTGAGTCGATGGGCCCACGCCTGAGGCTCGTCACCCACGAGACGAACAAAGGCTATGGAGTTGCCCTCCGGGCGGGATTCGACGCGGCCCGAGGACGGTATATCTTCTTTACCGACGCGGACAATCAGTTCGACCTGAGAGAGATGGAAAGCTTTCTTCCCGCGATGGAAGACTTTGACGCCATCCTCGGCTACCGGGTGGGCCGGCAGGACGGCCGGTTCAGGCTCTTGGTCTCGAACGGCTACAACGCTCTCGCCTCCAAGATATTCGGGATGGACGTTCGTGACTTGAACTGCTCGTTCAAGCTCTTCCGTCGAGAAGCGCTCACCTCCCTCCCGCTGGAAGAGTCGCGCTTTTTTATCGACACCGAGATCGTGATTCAGCTTCACCGGGCCGGCTTCCGTTATTGTCAGACCGGAGTCACACACTACCCTCGCACTGCAGGGCGATCGACCGTTCGACCGACCGATGTGCCCCGCACGTTCTTGGCGCTCGTGAGGCTCTGGGTCAAGCTCAAGCTCCCCGGCTCGCGCAAAGCCAAGCTCGCCGCGCGAGACTAGCTCATGAGCCGCTGGCTCTCGCTCCTCGCGAAGAGGTGGCAAGCGGGCGGGATCGCCGCGGGAGCCTCCATGCTCGCGGTGGCGCTGGGCTATGTCGTTCCGACAACGATGGAGCTCGACTTGGGTGCGAGCTTTCCCAGCGGCCTGACGATCGACGGCTTCTACGACGCCGAGGGAGGCTTTCGATGGTCGCGCGCTTCGAGTGAGATTACGTTCCGAGACGCCGGCGCCGCGAACGAGGCGAAGCTCGAGCTCGAGCTATCCGGGTTCCGACCGCCCGGAGCGAGTCCACCCGTGGTGGTTCTCCAAGGGAATGGGGCGCCGACGCGACTCTCGGCGGAACGTCGATTTCACGTCCAAAGCATCGTAACCCCCGTCCGCGGGTGGTGGAGTGCGGATCTCGTGGCTCGACTTCGGTCGGAAACGTTCACGCCGGGAGCCGGCGATGAGCGAAGTTTGGGCGTTCGGGTCTCGCGCGCGCGTTTGGTCCTCGCGGACGGCGCCACCCCGCCTTTGAGACAGCTCTTGTTCACAGGAATCGTCGTCTTCCTCGCCTCGGCACTCGGTCGCTCGGCCCGGAAGTCGTTCATCATCGCAACCATTCTGGGCGCGGTACTCGCCTCTGGCTATGCGTGGCACAGGGTACTCGCGACGACCTTCGTCCCCGTGATGGCGGCGATCGTTTTGTTCTACGCTCTGGTCCGGTGGCTGTCTCCCGGGGCCGTGCAGTTCGGCGCGGACGTCGTGGAGGCGTCACGGCGATCCCTTTTGCGAGCGATACGACGTGTCCTTTCACCGCGAGGCGCAGCCCTCGTCGTGTTCGCTGCGGTAGGCCTTTGTGGAGTCTTCTGGATGACGCCGCAGATCGATCTGGACTTAGGCTCCGGCAATGCCTCACCGTTGTTGAACCGATTCGGCGCGCTCGACCGCGAGGGCGCGATCACGTTCCGCCGGGCTCATTCCGGTGCGACTCTGGATGTCAGCGACTTCGGCACTTCCAGCCCTTGGGTGGTCAGCGTCCACGCGTCCCTCGAGCGCGGGACGTCGTCCGGCATCGTCGTTCGCGTCGACGACACCTTCATGCGCGCCCGCCTGTCGAACGAGTGGAGCACCGCAACCCAAGAATTAGATGCGCTCGGCTGGGCACGGGGCAACAGGAGACTCCTGAATTTTCCAGGACTCGGAGCCGGCACTTCTTTGAGAGTCGACCGCATCCTGATCGATCGCGGACGAAGCTGGCCGCCGTTACGCGTGCTCCTCAGGATCTCCGGCGCGGCGCTGTTACTCGCCGTGGCTCTGGGCTCGACGATCTCGGCCGGAGCGATCGTGTTCGGCCTCTTGATCGCAGTAGCCCTCGAGCCAGTCGTCACCCTCCCTTTTCTTCCAACGATCGTTCTCGCCGCTGCCGCAACACTCGTCGTTGCCATCACCGCTAAAGGCCTCCTCGAGACGACGGCGACCCGCGGCTGGTCGCCCGCGCTCGCTCCCGTCGTCGTCTCGATCGCTGCCATCGGTTTCTTCTTGTGGTTCGTCGTCACGGCCTCGCCGCGCTACGTCGGAGGCCACTACGCGTTCCACTCCAATATCGCGAAAGCTATCTCCGGGGGAGCTTTTCTTCAGCACTTTCTTCCCTATCCAGGCAGCAATCTCAGCCGGCAGCCGCAATGGGGCAATCTCATCGTGCCGCATTCGTGCTTGTTTCATACCGTCGTCGCGCCGGCGGCATGGCTATCAGGAAAGTACTTCCACCTCACGACCAAGCTCGCACTCGCGGCTTTTTGTTTTTTGACCGCCTTGATGACGGCGCTAGTCGCGACAAAGCTTCGGGATAAGCTCACCGGCGTCTACGCCGCTTTCGCTTGCGTCTTCCTGCCAACGAGCTTCCAACTACTCGGCCTAGGTCATTTGATGACGCTGTTCGGCACTCTCACGGCGACAGTAGCCCTCGGCTATCTCGCACTCCAAGCGGATCGTCTGGGAGAGCGGCCCGTGCTCCTCACAGCGGTAGGCCTCGTGACGCTCTGCTTCGTCTCCTACACCGGTGCATTACTGTTCGGCTCGATCGCCATCGCCAGCGCTTGGGCGTTGTCACTTCGTCCCGCGAAATTGTTTGCCCAACGCCTCGCCGGGATCGTCGTCGCGGCCGGTATCGCGTCGTTTCTTCTGTATTACATGTATTGGGCAGCGCCCTTCCTGACCGAAACGTTACCGGAGCTCCTCACCCGCGGAGCTTCCGCAGACGGAATCGATCTGTGGGCGCGGATTCGGAGTCAACCGGCCAAGCTCGCCTACACGTTCGGATCGAGCTGGGTTCCGGTGGCGGGACTCGCCGGGCTCGTCGGACTGGTGTGGGCGAAAGAGACTCCGATGGAGCCTCGAAACATCGTCTGGGGATGGGCCGCCATCCTGCCCGGTTTCGCGGTCTTGGACCTCGGGTTCAATTTTCTTCTCAAGCATCACTACTTCGCCTATCCGGTAATCGCTTTGGGCGTCGCCGTCGCTCTTGGCTGGCTCCACTCGAAAGGACGGTTGGGCGCGGCTGGGGCCGTCCTTCTCGCCTGCGGCATCGCCGCTCTCGGTTTGACGCACGCTCTGTCAGTCGCGCAAGGAGGCACGTGACGGTGTCGCACCTTGTTGTAAGATCCAAAGCCGTGCGGCACCTCGTGGGTTTCGTCTTGCTGGTCCTGTCGACCGCCACTCTCCTTACGAACGCGTACTACCTTCGGTTCGCGGAGCCCGCGGTTTCTCGAAAAGCGCTCGCGGTCGTGCTCATCGCGATCACCGGGATTTGGTTCGCAGCCACCAGGCTACGCCTTCCCCAAGATCCGTCGGCGCGAAAGACCCTGGCACGACGAGCGCGAACGGTGGGCTTGCTCGCGGCGATCCTGACGGTGGCTTTCGCGCTTCGCTACGATGGCATTACGAGCGGTTTGCCCCAAAGCTACACCCCGGACGAGTACGACTACGTGCACTCGTATCTCACGATGATCAAGCGAGGCGACATGAACCCTCGCTGGTGGCATCACCCAAGCGTCCAACCCTACGTCAATGTCGGGAC
>JAJCXL010000362.1 GCA_029263435.1 Acidobacteriota bacterium
ATTTTGAGAGAGGCGGGCGCGTCCGACGCGGACTATTTCGTCGCGGCGACCCAAGACGATGAAAGCAACGTCATCAGCTCCTATCTCGCGCACGAGGCCGGCGCCCGTATCGTCGTCAGCTTGTACCAACGGCCCGAGTTCCTGAACGTACTCCGCGCGGCGCGCGTGGATATCGGCCTCTCTCCGAGGCTCATCACGGCGGGAACCATCTTGAGGATGGTGCATCGGCGCGAGATCTTGAGCCTCGATCTCGTCGCGAGCGGCGAAGCCGAAGTGGTGGAGTTCGCGATCCCCGACCGCGCGCGAGTGCTCAACGGGCCCTTGCGCAAGCTCAAGCTCCCGAAGAACAGCATCGTCGGCGCGGTCATTCGCGGTGAGGAACGCTACGTGCCGGACGGCGACTTCTCGTTTCTCCCCGGAGATCGCGCGCTCGTTTTCAGCCTCACCGAAGCGCTCCCGGCCCTCGAGAAGCTCTTCCGCGCCCGCTAGCGCAGATGCCCGAAGCGAAGAACGTCATCGGGCGCTTCCGCGTCACTGTCAATATTGCGGGCGTTTTCTATCTGCTCGGCCGCTTGTTGTTGGCTCTTGCGCTGACGCTGCTCGTCCCCGCGCTCGTGGGGCAGTATTACTCCGAGCCGGCCCGGTTCTCTTTCTATGTCGCTGCCGCGCTGGTGGGGGCGGTAGGCCTGTTTCTCGAGCGGTTCTTCCAGCAAGGCGAGCAGTTCGATTTCGGCCGCCGCGAAGCGTTCCTGCTCGTCACCGCCGCCTGGGCGGTCGCGACAGTAGCCGGCGCGCTCCCGTTCATTTTCAATCGCGGGTTGGGTTTTGCCGTGAATGCTTTGTTCGAGTCCGCCTCCGGCTTCACGACGACGGGCGCGTCGATTTTTGCCGACGTCGAGGCTCTGCCCCAATCGATCTTGCTGTGGCGCGCCCTGACGCAGTGGATCGGCGGCATGGGAATCATCGTGCTGGGCATCGCAATCCTTCCGAAGCTGGCCGTAGGCGGGATGGAGCTTCTGGGCGCCGAAGCTCCCGGGCCGATTCAGGAAAAGCTCACCCCTCGCATTGCCCAAACGGCGAAAGCGCTGTGGGGAATCTACGTGCTGCTGACCGCTGCCGAGTTCGCAATCCTGCTTGCCTTGGGTCTATCGCCGATGGATGCGGCGGCGCATGCGTTGGCGACGATGGCGACCGGCGGGTTCTCGACCAAGAACGCGAGCTTGAGCTCGTTCGACAGCCCCGCGGTGGAAGCGGTCGTGACCTTGTTCATGGTGCTCGCGGGGTCGAGCTTCGCGCTCCACTATCATTGGCTGCGGGGCCGCTTTCAAGCGCTGCTCTCCGATCCGGAGCTGCGCCTCTATCTCGGCATCCTCGCGGTCGCGACGGCGATCGTTTCGATGGATCTGTACTTCGGAAACGTCAGTGCGTCTTTCTTCGACCTGGTGGGGTTGGCATCGTTTCAAGTCGTCACGATCGTCACCACGACCGGATTCGCAACCGCCGATTACGACACGTGGCCTCAAGTGTCGAAGGTGATCTTGTTCCTGCTGATGTTCACTGGGGGTTGTGCGGGCTCCACCGGCGGGTCGGTGAAAATCGTCCGGCTACTCATCGTATTCAAGAGCATCGTGACGGATCTGAAACGCACGATTCAACCTCACGCCGTGCTGCCGGTCCGGCTCGGATCGCGCCCCATCCCGGATGACGTCGTCTCATCCGTGACGACGTTTTTCGTGCTCTTCGTTCTCTTGTTCGTCGCCTCCGGAACGGCGCTGACGTTTCTCGGCCTCGACGCAGTCACGGCATTCTCCGCCTCTGCGGCCTGCCTCGGCAATATCGGACCGGGTTTCGCCGCGGTCGGTCCCACGATGAATTTCGGGGAATTGCCGGCGGTGGCGAAATGCATCCTTGCCGTTCTCATGATCGTCGGACGGCTCGAGCTGTACACGGTCATGGTCATCATCTTCTTCCGGCGGGTCACCTAGCAGCCCCACTTTCACCACGGACTACTAGGCGAAGGGTCACGCCCGAACGCTAGACCTACGGAGATCACAGGCTTCTCCCGGGGTGTCCGCACACGCGCCTTTATCGTACAATCAACCGCTGGACCCGTTTTCGAGGAGAATCTAGATGTCGACAGGGCAAAATGACGGCGACGGCAACCCCGAGCTCGATGCTTTGCTGTCCGAGGGTAGACGCTTCGTGCCGCCGGATGCATTTCGGAAGGCCGCTCATGTCGGCGACGACTCGCTCTATGACGAGGCCGGCAAAGATCCGGAGGCCTTTTGGGCTCGGATGGCGGGTGAGCTCGACTGGATGGAGCCCTGGAATGAAGTGTTGTCCTGGGAGCCTCCGCATGCGAAGTGGTTCACCGGTGGAAAGCTGAACGTCAGCGTCAATTGTCTGGACCGACACATCAAGACCGCGCGCCGCAACAAGGCCGCTCTCATATGGGAAGGCGAGCCGGGCGATAGACGCACGCTCACCTATTGGGATCTCTATCGTGAGGTCAATCGATTCGCGAACGTTCTCAAGAAGCTCGGGGTGGGCAAAGGAGATCGCGTCGCGATCTATCTCCCGATGGTCGTCGAGCTTCCGATCGCGATGCTCGCCTGCACTCGGGT
>JAJCXL010000363.1 GCA_029263435.1 Acidobacteriota bacterium
TTTTCCGCGGCTGCGAGCAGCACTTGTTCGCACGCTCTCCAATCCGCCCGGGAGGGAACAGGTATAGACAGCGTCGTCAGCACGTAGTGGCCGGCAAAGGTTTCGTTGACGGCAGGCTTGTCCAACAGCATGCTGTTGGGAAGCGAGACCGACCGACCGGTGCGCCGGTGAGTCTCCTCGTCGACTTCCAGGATCTTGGTGGAGAGCGCCCCGATGTCGATGACATCGCCGCGAAACCCACCAATCTTGATGCGGTCCCCGATGGTATAAGCGCGGGCGCTGGTGCGCACGAAAGATCCGCTCAAGCAGAGCAAGAGCTCCTTGGTCGCGATGGTGACGGCGACGGCGACGGCGACGAGTGAGATCGCAAACATTCGGAGCTGCTCGGCCCAGATGACCGCAAAACCGAAAATCAGCAGAAGTACGGTCGCGGTCCGAATGTGCACGAGCCACCGGCGGCGGTTCTCGGGCGTCGCTTTGCTCACGCGGACCAGGCGCATCGCGAGGGCCCGGAGCGCGAATAGCAACACGAACATGGCGACGGATGCCTCGAGCTCGGCGGCCCACCTGGACAAGAACTGCATGTAGGTATTAAACGCTCAACTCGGAGAGGTAATCAATCGGCTTGTTATAACCTTGGCCCGAACCGATACCGGCGAGGCGCCGGAAGGAGAGGTGAATGCAGGATCTCGTGGGGCTCTTGACGGAGGTATTTCAATCGAGCTCGGAGCTCGGCCCCAGATTGGTCGCCACCGCAAGCGTCGTATTTCTTCTCGGGGTGCTGCGCTGGTTGCTGCTTCGCCTCGTTTATCACCGGGTCGAAGATACCAAAGCGCTTTATCAGTGGCGAAAGTCTCTCACCTATACGATCTACCTCTTGGGGTTCTTGTCCGTCGGAAGCGTCTGGATCCGAGGCTTCCAGTCGGTCTCCACCTTCCTGGGACTTCTGAGCGCGGGGCTCGCGATAGCGCTCAAGGATCCGATCGTGAACCTCGCCGGGTGGTTATTCATCGTCTGGCGGCGACCCTTCGATGTCGGAGACCGAATAGAGATCGGCGGCCACCGCGGGGACGTGATCGATACGCGTATTTTCCAATTCACCCTGATGGAGATCGGCAACTGGGTCGAAGCCGACCAGAGCACCGGACGGGTCATCCACATCCCGAACGGCAAAGTGTTTTTGGAGACCCAAGCCAACTACTCGAAGGGCTTCGAGCATATCTGGAACGAGATTCGAGTAACCGTGACCTTCGAGAGCAATTGGAAGAAAGCGAAGACGATCTTGACCGAGATCGTGACGAAGGACGCCGAAAGGTTGTCGAAAGCAGCAGAAGAGAAGGTCAAGATCGCGGCGAGGAAATTCATGATCTTTTACACCCATCTCTCGCCGGTCGTGTATACGTCTATTGCCGATAGCGGGGTCCTGCTCACGATGCGTTACTTGTGTGAGCCGCGCCGAAGGCGTTCGACTGAAGAGATCATCTCCGAAGACATATTGGAAAAGTTCGCTGAGTGTGAAGACATCGATTTCGCCTATCCGACGACACGTTTTTACGACAATCCTGCAGAGGGTAAGTCCGAGGCCCGGGCTCCATTGCCAAGCCAGGCACAGCTTCCGTAAAGGAATAGAACTATGACTCTTGCGAATTGGCTCGCCCCCTTGCGCTCCGCGATATCGGGCTTGGGAGAAAGTGTCGTCGCCTATTTTCCCCGTATCGCGGCCGCAATCGTCATTTTGCTCCTCGGCTGGCTTCTCGCGCGGGGGCTTCGCTATGTCGTGGAGCGATTGCTGCGTCGCTTCGACAAGCTCATCCCGGCCGGACTCTTGGGAGCGGAGAGGCAGGAGTGGGGGCGGAAGTTCGTTCGCCTCCTGGGCGGATTGACGTTTTGGCTGGTGCTCCTCGTCGTTCTCGGGGCCGCCGCCGAAGCCCTGGGCTTATCCGCCCTCACCGGGGGGCTCAGTGGTTTTGCCGGATACGTCCCGCGTTTGATCTCCGCGGTGTTGGTTCTGTGCGTTGGACTGATATCCGGAAATCTCGCAGCCGGGTGGATACTTACCGCGGCTGGGTCCGCGCGGATAGCCTACGGTCCCTCGGCCGCGAAAGCGGCCCGAGCCTTGATCTTCTTAGTGGCGTCCGTGGTTGCGCTCGCTCAAGCAGGCATCGACAGCACGCTCCTCGTCATCGCGGTGAGCATCATACTCGCGGCTTTTCTCGGCGGCGCCGCTCTGGCTTTCGGGCTCGGGGCGAGGGCGACGGTCTCCAATATTCTCGGAGCACATTACCTGCAGCGTGCGTACAAAGTGAACCAGCGGGTGCGCATCGGGGAGCACGAAGGGCGGTTGGTCGAGATCCAACCGACAGGAATCCTCTTGGACACGAGCGAGGGCGTCACTCTCATTCCCGGCGCGAGGTTCAGCGAGCAAAGCTCGATGCTCATCGATGAGGACCCGACATCGTGAGTCTCTCCTGGCGCATTGCGGAAGATTTCGCCCGGTCCCACCCGCTGGAGGCGTCCGGGAAGCTCGAATCCGCCCCGGACGCCGAGGCGCGCGCGATGGTCGACGTGTTCGAGCCGGCGACGACGGCCGCGGTCCTCGCAATGATGACACCCCTGGCGGGAGCGAGAGTCCTGCGCATTGTCGCTACGGAGAGGGCGAGCGCCATCTTGGACGGGCTCTCGCTGGACCGCGCGTCGGAGTTGGTGCGTTGTCTCCCGTCCTCGTTCCGGCAGGGCATTCTCGGAGCTTGCAGAGACGCTCGCCGCAAAGAGCTCGAAAGCCGTCTTCGCTATCCGGAGCAGACCGCTGGAGCGTTGATGGAGCCGAGGGTCGCGTCGTTTCACTTGGATACGACGGTCGAAGACGTCTTGGCGCGGTTGCACCGGCCTGGAAGCGAGCTGCGCTACTACGTCTACGTCGTCAACGAGAATCAGAAGCTAGAAGGCGTGACCACTCTACGCGACGTGGCCGCTGCGCAGGCTGGGACGTCTCTTCGCTCCCTTATGAGCCGCCCGGTGGAGCAGCTCTCGGCAAGGACGAGCAAAGGTGCCATCGCTACCCATCCCGGTTGGTCTCGGTTCTCCTCGCTTCCGGTCGTGGATGAATCCGGGCGGCTCACGGGAGTGATGCGCTACGAAACTTTTCGCCGTCTCTCCTCGGAGACGGCGACGTCGGAAGAGGAATCCACTCTCGGCGTCGTGCTTGCCCTGGGCGAGTTGTTCTGGCTCAGCGCTTCGAACCTACTCGACGGCTTTCCTCGAGAGTCCTCGCAACCGGAGCCACGACAATGACCGACGACACCTCTTTTGACTTGATGGAGTCTTTCATCGACAAGGCCATCAGCGGCGATCCCGTCAGCGTCGCCCGCCGGATAGATTCCGGCAGTGTCGACGAGACGGTGAGACTCATCGAGTCCCACCCCGACCTCTTCTGGGAGGGGGTGCTTCGGGCTGTTTCGTCCGAGCGGGGAGCAGAGATCCTGGAGAAGCTGAGCGCCGCGGGCGTGCGCCGAGTTCTCGAGGCGGTGGACCCGAGCGTGGGCGCGCTCTTGTTGTCACGCGCGGAAGCGGATGTTCGAGAGCGACTCCTGTCTCAGCTGGCGGTCGATCGGGCTACCGAGCTTCGCTCGATCCTCGCGTTTCCCGCGGACACGGCCGGCGCACTCATGGATTCGCGAGCAATGGCGTTTCTTCCGGAGGCGACCGCGGGTGAAGTTCTCACCCGACTACGCACGACCCGCTGGAAAAGGGTGTTCGAGATTTTCGTCGTCGACGGAGAGGGGATGCTCCTCGGTGCGGCGTCGTTGCAAGAGGTCGCGATCTGTCCACCGGAGACGCCGTTGTCGAGTTTGAAACACCCGTTGTCGAGCGTCGTCCACGGCATGACGACCCGCGAAGAAGTCGTGCAGATTCTCGAGACCCAGAAACTGCCAGTGCTGCCGGTCACCGACTTGGAGGGTCGATTCCTCGGTGTCATTCGCTACGACGCGTTGATCACGGCGACCGCGGCCGAGGCCAGCCTGGATATCCAGACGATGGTCGGCGCGAGCAAAGAAGAACGAGCGTTGTCGAAGACGATGTTCGCGGTGAAAAAGAGGCTCCCGTGGCTCGAGATCAACCTCGGGACCGCTTTTCTAGCGGCATCCGTCGTCGGTATCTTCGAATCGCTCATCGCTCAGTTCACCGCGCTCGCGATCCTGCTTCCGGTGGTCGCCGGACAGTCGGGAAACACCGGCGCGCAGGCGCTGGCGGTCACGATGCGAGGCCTGGCCCTACGCGAGATTCGGGTGAGCCACTGGGCTCGGGTACTGTTCAAGGAGTTCAGAGTGGGCTTGGTCAACGGTATCGCCGTGGCGGTGACCACTTCGATTTTCGTATTTCTGTGGAGTCGCTCGTTGGGGCTCGCCGCGGTCATTGGCTCGTCGATGGTATTGTCTATGTCGCTGGCTGGACTTTCCGGCGGTGCGATCCCGATGCTGCTGACCGCATTGCGCCAAGATCCCGCGCAATCGTCCTCCATCATTTTGACCACCGTGACCGACGTGGTGGGCTTTTTCAGCTTTCTGGGAATCGCGACGATGCTCGCTCGTTTCTTGTGACGAGTTCGGGGCAGAGCGAATCCGCGACACTCATACTTTCATAGCAACCGAAGATAGGAGACCCAATGAAGATTGCCATTATCTATAACCGTGACTCGCAGAGCGTCATCAACTTGTTTGGGATGGCCAATCGCGAAAAGATCGGTCTGAAGACCATCAAACGCTTGTCCGATGCGCTTCGAGGGGGAGGGCACCAGGTCACCGCTTTCGAGGGCGACAAAGACTTGATCGACCGACTGGAAGACTTCATGCCGCGCGTCGTCAAGGGCGAGCTACCGGGCCTCGTGTTCAACGTCTCCTACGGCATCCAAGGGCAGGCCCGCTACACGCACGTGCCGAGCATTCTCGAGATGATCGGGATCCCCTACGTGGCGTCCGGGCCGCTGGCTCATACGCTCGCGCTCGACAAGGTCGTCACCAAGATGATCTTGCGACAAAACAACATTCCCACACCCGATTTCGCGGTGCTGGACAATCCGGACGTGGATATTCCGAAGTTGACCTATCCCGTCATCGTGAAGCCCAAGAACGAAGCCGTCTCCTTCGGGCTCAAGGTCTGCCAGAACGAGAAGGAGCTCAGAGAAGGCGCCGCGGTGATTTTCAAGGAGTTCGGCCAGGCAGTCTTGGCGGAGCAGTTCATCGAAGGCAAAGAAGTCAACGTGGGCATCCTCGGCAACAGTCCGCCGGAGGCCTTTCCGCCGGTCCAGCTCGATTTCGGATCGGATGGACCCACGGTCTACAGCTACGAGGACAAGACCGGCCGGAGCGGGCGCACCATCGGACATTTTTGTCCGGCACCGATTGGGGACGCGCTCAACGCTCAGGCGAAAGATATCGCGGTGCGGGCTTTCAAAGCGCTCGGACTCTACGATTGCGCGCGCGTCGATATGCGTCTCGATAAAGACAACAATATCTACGTCCTCGAGGTGAATAGC
>JAJCXL010000364.1 GCA_029263435.1 Acidobacteriota bacterium
TTTCGTTTGTCTCCAGAAGAAGATGAGGTCTTGCAGCAGTCCGTTCACCGGGCCCTCCCCAAGGAGCTGAGAGCAAGGATCGCGCCACTGCTCCCGTATCCTGGGTAAGTGGTGACTCGAGCGCCTCTTACGGGTGCCGCGGAGAGTCAGCTGAGACGCCGTGACGATGCGTCGGCGGTCATGGTATTCCCATTAACGAACGCTCAGAGCCGACGGGGCGGTCGCCGTAGAGGAAACGTCGAACGGATCGCCGCTAGAGGGGAACGGTCTGCCTAACTCATAAAGTTAGTAGGGATTTGTTTCAGGTGGGGCCACGCGAGTTGCTAGAAGACTCGCGCAGTGCGCGAACGGTGAGCTTGAATCGGAAGAGATCGCGGGCCTCGAGACTGAGGCCCGCGAGTACTCAGGGTGTACCTAGCGACGCGCGCGCGACGAGTCCGCGGAGGAGCTCGACCATCGCCTCGTGCCGGAGCCAGCGGTGCTGCCTTTGACGCGCTTGCCTCTAAAGGCGGGGCGGGCGGGGTGGCCCGGGCGGCCTCGTCTTTGAGCTGCATCGGGTCTAGAGCTCGCGCCACGCGGGGCTCGAGTCACGTCCTCTCTTAACGACGGCTCGAAGCCGGTGACCTTTTCCTTCGGAAGCGGCTTTTCGAGCAAACGCTCGATCGCTTGCAACAACTTGTGCTCCTCACCGCAGACGAGGGAGATCGCTTGCCCGTCCATACCGGCTCGGCCGGTGCGACCGATACGATGCACGTAGTCTTCCGCGACGTAAGGCAGATCAAAGTTGACGACGTGGGGGAGCTGCTCGATATCGAGTCCGCGTGCTGCGATGTCGGTGGCGACCAAGACTCTCGTGGCTCCTCGTTTGAAGTCCGCCAGCGCCCGGGTACGAGCGCCTTGAGTCTTATCGCTGTGGATCGCGACGGTCGCGATCTGGTTCTCGCGAAGCTTCTTCGTGAGGCGATCGGCCCCTCGTTTCGTGCGGGTGAATACGAGAACTTGTTTCCACGACTCCGAAACGATGCGATGCGTGAGTAGCGCGGTCTTCCGGGAGCGATCGACGGGATGCACGACTTGAGTCACGCGGTCCGCGGTCTTTTCGCGAGGGGCGATCTCGATCTTCATCGGGTTGGTCAGAAAGTTGTTGGCGAGCTTCTGAATTTCTGACGACAGCGTTGCGGAGAACAGCAAGTTCTGTCGTTTCGAAGGTAGCGTCGCCATGATCTTTCGGATGTCGTTGATGAAGCCCATGTCCAACATGCGGTCGGCTTCATCCAAGACGAGAATCTCTACGCCGGACAGATCGACCGTGCGCTGAGAAAGATGGTCCAACAGACGCCCCGGGGTAGCGACGAGAACATCGACACCTCGTCTGAGCGCCTGGGCTTGCGGGCCGAATCCGACGCCGCCGAAAACGGCGAGTGATTTGAGCGGCAGATGCCGACCGTAAGTACGGACGCTTTCACGGACCTGATTCGCAAGCTCCCGGGTAGGGGCGAGGATGAGGGCGCGGACGCCGCGGCGCTTCGACGACCGGGCATTCTTGCCGAGTAGCTGTAGCAAAGGAAGGGTGAAGCCGGCGGTTTTTCCGGTGCCGGTCTGCGCGCGAGCCATGAGGTCGCGGCCTTCGAGAATTAGCGGGATCGCCTGTTCTTGAACGGGAGTGGGTTCTGTATAGCCCTGGTCCTTGATCGCTCGCATTAGATCGGGCGACAGGCCCAATGGTTCGAAAGACATAGTGGTAGTGCTCCTAAATCGGCCTCACCAACACGTTCAAGTCGGGCCGATCTAGGCAGAAATCAATGATTTACGGTGTTCGGGGATAGCCGGAAGGGATATCACTTCGAGGTCTCGAGCTGATCGGAGAACTGCGAGACTGCGGCGAGTATAGCACGGGATGGCTTATATTGTGGGCCAACCCGAATCGGGACCGCGGTGGGACGCTACGCGGAATCATGGGAGGGACGCGTTGAGCATAAAGAGACGAGTGGTCCACTGTCTGTCGATCCTGGCCGTCGCAGCAGGGTCCGCTGCCCAGAACATCCCCGTCGACGCTGCAGTCGTGCGGTCGATCCCTGCCGAGGAGTATATCCATCGTCGTCACCAGATCTTAGCTCGGTTGTCGGACGGTATCGTCTTGCTGCACGCTCGCTCAACCGCCTCCGACCTGACGGACCATGGCTTCAAACAAGACGCCAGCTACTTTTACTTCACGGGGGAGTCGAATCGTTTCGCGGCGGTGCTCGCCCTCGACGGTCCGATGGAAAAGAGCTTCCTCTTCGTTCCCGACGGGGTCCGTTCGTTCGGTACAGAGCTCATGACCACGGGGCCGATGCCGGGTGAGCCTTCGAGCTTCGATGATATCCGGCCGTGGCGAGATCTGTTGCCCTATTTGCGGGAACGGGCAAGCGACGGCGTGTCGAAGCTGTATCTCGACGAGGCACGCCGAGCGGTGATGCCCGGAAACCCGGAAGGCATGCTCCCGATGGCTGGGGAGCGTAACCTTTGGTGGCGTAGTGTCTCTGAATCGATGCCTGAGGCGAGTCTCGTCTCGGCAGCGGTTGTGATCCGAGAGATGCGGTGGACGAAAACCGACGCGGAGGTCGCCGCATTACGGGAGGTGGCCCGTGCCTCCGCCTCAGCGCTTCTTGCCGGAATGCGGGTGGTCGAACCGGGGGTGCGCCAGAGGGTGAGCGAAGCGGCCGTCGTGTCCGGATGCATCGAAGCGGGCGCCGAGGGACCGTCGTTCTGGCCGTGGACGATGTCGGGGCCGAACGCGCATGGCTCCGTGCTAGGGAGCTCGTTCCACGACTATCGTCACCTCGACAGAGTGATGGAGCGCGGAGAGTTGGTTCGGATGGACATCGGATGCGACCTGGCTCACTACGAAGGGGACGTGGGCCGCACGATTCCGGTGAGCGGCACGTTCAGTGCTGAGCAGGCCGAGGCTTGGGGCCTCCTCGTCGCCGGCTATCGAGCAGGGCTGGATGCGATACGGCCGGGAGCTTCACGGGCCGAGCTGGCGGAGGCGAGCCGCGCGGCCGTCCAAGCCGCGCAAGCGTCGCTCCGGACGGACTACGCGCGCGAGGCCTCCCGGGTCCTGTTGGAGGGCGGCGATGCCATGTGGCATGTGCACGGCGTGGGGTTGGAGGCGGGAGAAGAACGCATGCCGAAGCTCACGAAGGGAACCGTCCTCGCCTACGAGCCTGGCTTCAGCGTGGGGGACGATGCCTACTACCTCGAAGACATGATCCTCGTCACCGCTCGCGGCCATGAAGTGCTGAGCTCGGGTCTTCCGTACTCGGCGCAAGAGATCGAGGCCGCCATGGCTTCGGCTCCTTCGAACCGCTGACACCAACCCGGTCACCTACGCGATTGGGTGATTACGCGCGATTCGTGCGCGTTCTCACTCATACGTTGTCCCGGCCGCGAGCCTCACGGCGCCGTAACCGCTACGGCAGCCGACATCACCCGTGCGCGGCGAGATCGGAACGAAGATTGCTATGAAGGAACGGGGAGGTCGTTGAATGAAAGTCAAAGATGTGATGACGGCAGAGCCTCTCACCATCGGGAGGAACGACGTACTGTCGCTAACGGGCGATCTCATGACCCAACGCCAAGTACGTCATTTTCCGGTCGTCGAGAGCGGACGTCTCGTCGGGATTCTTTCACATCGAGACGTCGTGCACGCGGCGGTGTCGTCCACGATGGGTTACGGCTCCAAAGCGAGCGACGCGTTCTTGAGCACAGTGGCGGTCAAGGAGGCGATGACGGAAGAGGTCGTGACCGCTTCACCCGACGACGATGTCGCCTCCGCCGCGCGCGCGATGCTCGAGCATCGTATCGGGTGCCTCCCGGTCCTCTCGGGGAAAGATCTCGTTGGGATCATCACCGAAAGCGATCTCCTGCAAATCGTTGCAGGTCGGACTGCAGAAGATTGACAGGGGAGGTGCGGTGATGGCGTCGTCGTTGAAGAGGATACTCGTCGCCTACGATTTCACCGCTGCGTCTCGCAACGCGCTCGACCAATCCATCGCGTTCGCCCGGGGACGCCCGATTCGGATCCACGTCTTGCATCGCGTCTTGCCCACGATCGATGCGCTGCGCTCGCTCTCTCGGGCGACGGGGAGATGGGATGAGATCGGCCGCTTCCTAGTGGACTACGACGTGCAACAGGCGGCGTCGCGCTCGGAAGAGCTGGCGGGTCTCGTGGCGCGAGTGGGAGGCGGCATCGAGATGGACTACTCGATGGCGGAAGGTGGGAGCGTCGCGGATGTCGTCGTCAGCAAAGCCAAGAGCTTCAAGCCGGATCTGGTGGCGATCGGAAGTCATGGGACCCACGGGGTCGAGAAACTCGTTCTGGGAAGCGTCGCCTCCGAGCTTCTACAACGCATCGACAACGCGGTGATGTTCGTCTCATCCCAGGCGTCCAGCTTCACGGGCGCTTCCGGCGAGGCGATACTCGTCCCGGTCGACTTCAGCGATCACTCTCATCGCGCGCTGGCGTTCGCGCGAGTCATCGCCGAATTACACGCGTCGCCGCTTCATCTACTGCACGCGGTCGAGCGGCTTCACTCACCCTTTTCGCCTCGCGGCCTCACCAGTCGTTTCGAGGAGGACGAGGCGCTCAAACCGAAATACGAGGAGGCGGTCCTCGACATGCTGGGCGAAACTCCCGGCACCGTAACTGTCGAGGAAGGCTCCCCGGCAGGCGCCATCCTCCGGAAGCGTGAGGGTACGCGGGCGGGCCTCATTGTGATGGGAAGTCGCGGGCTTACCGGGCTTCCGCATTTACTCGCCGGCAGTGTCGCGGACAAGGTGGCCCGCTTCAGCGAGGTCCCGGTCATCGTGGTGCGGTGAGCGAGCATTCAAGGAGAAACTAGATGGCTGCAAACGCGAAGATTGTCGTCGTGGGCGGAGGGTTTGCCGGTCTCGAGGCGGCGTTCTTGCTGCGGATGAGGTTTCCGGACCGAGCCGACGTGATGCTCGTCTCGGACACCGATCGGTTCTTGTTCAAACCCAACACGATCTACATTCCCTTCGGGGCGGACCCTGAAGATCTGCATATTCCGCTTTCCGACGCGCTGTCGAAGCGACACATCACGTTCTTTCAAGGACGAGTGGAAAATGTTGCCGCTGACAAGAAGCAAGTGTCCTTGTCCGATGGCACCAATCTTCCGTACGACTTCTTGGTGCTCGCGACCGGGGCCGACATGCGTCCGAAAGAGATCGAAGGACTCGCGGACCACGCCGAAACGATTTGGACACCCGGTGAGATGACGCGTTTGGGTGGGCGTTTACAAGAGCTTCGGGCCAAAGCGTTGGGAGGCGCGAAACAGTCGATCTTGTTTCTCGTCCCGCCGAACAACAAGTGCTCGGGTCCGCTGTACGAGATGGTCTTCATGGTGGAGACCTGGCTTCGGCGGCAGGGGATTCGTGACCACGTCGACATCACCTATTCGACGTTCGAGCAGGGATTCATCCAGGCGTTCGGGCCGCGGTTGCACGACGTGGTGTCGAAGGAGTTCGCGGAGCGGGGTATCCGAGGACATCTTCAAGACGTGGCTTCCCACGTCTCCGCGAACGATGTCCGTTTCACCAACGGGGAGCGCCGGGAGTTCGACCTGCTCGTGGCCTTTCCGCCATATGTGGCCGCGGTCGACTACGAGGGGTTACCGAAAGACGATCGCGGGTTTCTCAGTACCACGCTCGAGACGAGGCAGGTGGTCGGGTTTCCGGATATCTACGCTCCGGGAGATGCCGGGGATTTTCCGGTCAAACAGGCGTTTCTCGCGTTCTTGCAGGCCGATGCCGTTGCGACCCACATTCAATCGCGGATAGGCGCGACGCCGTTTCGAACACCCTTCGACCCGGTGAGCATGTGCGTGATGGAGATGTTCGACAAGGCGACATTCGCGCAAGTTCCTCTTCGGATGACGGGGGATCCCGATCGTCCGGTGGAGGTGAGGCCCGGGGCCGAAGACGAGTACAAGGTGGGTGTCTCACCGATCTGGCGTCTTGGTAAGAAGCTCCTGGGCGTTTATCTCCCGATGCGCTTTCGGGCGGGGGAGCCATTCCATGCAGGGACCGCGTGGCAGCTGATGGATGTCGGTCTGAAAGGTATGTCCGGCGTGCTCGCCGAGTGACGCTCGACAGGAGGGCCGGATGCGTTTAGACAAAATTCTCGTTCCCACGGATTTCTCGGAGACCGCGGACCATGCGCTGGATCAGGCGGTCGCGCTCGCCCGCCGACACGGCTCCGAGATTCTCTTGTTTCATGTCGTCGAGCCGCATGCGGAGCCGCCGCCGCACATGATGGCCATGGTCGCGGAGTATATCGACCACATGCACGCGGCCGCGGTGGAAGCGCTCGAAGCGAAATCGAAAGACCTCCGTTCGGCGTCGATCGACGTTCGCGGTGACGCGGTCAGGCATGTCGCGCCCACGGAAGCGATCCGGAACATGGTCGAGGCCTATTCCCCGGACCTTCTCATCTTGGGTACGCACGGTCGTCGAGGGTTTCGGCGTCTCGTTCTGGGGAGCGTGACCGAGTCCGTGCTTCGAAGCGTACCCGTCGACGTTCTTAGTCTAGGGCTCGACGCGCCGTCGATTTCCGCAGATGGAGCCTTTCGGAGGATCTTGGTGCCCGTCGATTTTTCCGAGCCTTCCAAACGCGCGCTCGAGCGCGCGCTGGCTCTCGCTGGAGCGGACGGTCAAGTACACGTCGTCCATGTCGTGCACATTCCCGCCAGCCCCGCGTTCTACCCCGGCCCGGTGTTTCCTCCGAGCGGACCCGACCCCTCGCTCGACGACAAGATCCACACCCATGTGGATGAGTGGCTCGGGGGGAAGGACGCGAGCTTGGACATTCGAGTGGGCGAGGCGTCTGGCGGAATCCTCGACGTTTGTGAGGAGCGCAAGCCTGATCTCATCGTGATGGGCACTCGCGGGCTCACCGGGGTGAATCACTTTCTCCTCGGAAGCGTCGCCGAGCGCGTCGTTCGCCGTGCGAGCGTTCCCGTCATGACCGTCCACTAGTCCCCTGCATCAGTGAATCGTTGCATAAGTCTCGAGGTCATTTTGTGTGCTGGCGAGACGTGCCGACGAAGACATATTGGGCATATTTTGAGAAGGCGCAACGAAGCCAGCGCGCAAAAGGGCCCGAGAATTATGT
>JAJCXL010000365.1 GCA_029263435.1 Acidobacteriota bacterium
TGCTCGCGGGTTCGCTCGCGTGGACGAGACCTTGGAGTCGGAGCGCTCAGTGTTCCACCTCCTGAAGGCTCACTACGCGCGTTATACGCCGGACAAGGTCGCCGAGATTTGCGGGTGCACCGCGGAAGCGTTCGAACAGGCCGCGGCGACGATCTGCTCGACGGGGACCGCCGGACGCGCGGGCACCATTCTCTACGCGCTCGGCTGGACGCAGCACAGCCACTCCGTGCAGCTCATCCACGCGGCCGCGATGCTGCAGCTTCTCTTGGGCAATATCGGCATGCCCGGTGGCGGGATCAACGCGCAGCGCGGGCATTCGAACATCCAAGGCGCGACGGACATGGGCGCGTGGAACATGCTCCCTGGATACTTGAAGCTTCCCCAATCCTCGTGGCAACGGTTGGAGGACTACGCTCGGGAAGCGTCGCCTCGGCCATTGCGCCCGGACTCGATGAACTACTGGAGCAACACGCCCAAGTTTCTCGTCAGCCTGTTGAAAGCTTATTACGGGGACCACGCGACCGAGGCCAACGATTTCGGCTATGCGAACCTGCCGAAGCTCGACCCGGCTGACAACTTCGGCTGGGGATTTTTCTTCGACCGCATGCACCGGGGAGAGCTCCAGGGTCTCATCTCTTTCGGCATGAACCCGGTCGCGAACGGGCCGAACTCCGCGAAGATGCTCGAGTCGCTCGCCCGGCTGAAGTGGATGATCGTGGTCGAGAACTTCGAGACCGAGACCGCTGCGTTTTGGAACGCCGAAAAGCTCGCGGGCGAGTACTACGCGAAGGCTCCCGAAGCGTCCGCGATCGATACGGAAGTGTTTCTCTTGCCCGCGGCTTGCTTCGCGGAAAAGGATGGGACCTTCGTCAATTCGTCCCGCTGGCTCCAATGGAAGAATGCGGCCGTACCGCCGCCTGGAAACGCGAAGCCGGATAACGAGATCATCGCCCGCTTGTTTCTGAAGCTCCGCGAGCTCTATCAGCGTGAAGGCGGCAACACCCCCGAGCCGGTGCTGAACATCGCGTGGAACTACGGAAATGCCGTCGCCCCGGACCTCGAAGAGGTCGCTCGGGAGATCAACGGGCAAGTCGTCTCGACCGGGGCGCAGGTGCCGGGCTTCGGTGCGCTCGCAGCCGACGGATCGACTCTTTGCGGTAACTGGCTTTACTCCGGCTCCTTCACCGAAGACGGCAATCAAATGGCTCGCCGCGGGCAAGAGGACCCCACCGGGTTGGGACTCTTCGCGAACTGGAGCTGGAGCTGGCCGGCGAATCGTCGCATTCTCTACAACCGCGCTTCCGCGGATGCCACGGGAAAGCCTTGGGACGACACGCGGGCACCGTTTCGGTGGCACGACGGCCGCTACGCCGGCGATGTCCCCGACTACAAGAGCGACGCGCCTCCGGACGCGTTCGGCTCGTTCATCATGCTCCCCGAAGGCGTCGCCAAGCTCTTCGCTGCCGATTTCGTCGAGGGCCCTTTCCCCGAGCACTACGAGCCCGTCGAATCTCCGGTCGACAATGCCCTTCACCCCGACGTGGGGAGCAATCCGAGCGCCACCATCTTGTCGGGCGATGCGGACTCGATGGGGGCACGCGAAGACTTTCCCTACGTCGCGCTGACCTATCGATTGACCGAGCACTTCCACTTCTGGACGAAGCATGTGACGACGAGCACGCTCCTTCAATCGAGCTTTTTCGTGGAGGTCCCCGAGGCCTTGGCGCGAGAGAAAGGGATCGCGAACGGCGACCCGGTGCGGGTGAGCTCCGCTCGAGGCACTGCGTCCGGTCCCGCCATGGTCACCAAACGCATCCGTCCGCTTCAGGTCGCGGGGCGCACGATTTATCAGGTCGGGCTTCCCATCCATTGGGGCTTTCTCGGACGGACCAAAGGACCGCTCGTGAACAACTTGACGCCGTCGGTGTTCGACCCCAACTCCGGAACCCCGGAGTACAAAGGCTTTCTCGTGAACTTGGAGAAGTTGTCGTGACGACGGTCGCGAAGCTCATCGACACCTCGACCTGCACGGGATGTAAAGCCTGCGAGGCCGCCTGTCAGGAGTGGCAAGAGCAACCGTTCGTCGAGGGCACCTTCGACGGCACCTATCAAAGCTTTCCCGCGCTGCGACACGACTTCTGGAACCTCATCAAGTTCAACGAGATCGAGCACGACGACGGCGGTCTGTCGTGGATGATGGCGAAATATCAATGCATGCACTGTATCGACGCTGGATGTATCGAAGCTTGTCCGGCGCCGGGTGCGATCTTTCGCCGCGACAATGGCACCGTCGATTTCGATCACGATAAGTGCATCGGCTGCGGCTACTGCATCACGGGCTGTCCGTTCGATGTGCCGCGCCTGAGCCCCGTCACCCAGAAAGTCTACAAGTGCAATCTCTGCTCGGACCGCACCGCGGTCGGCCTCGAGCCCTCTTGCGTCAAGGCGTGTCCGACGAACTGTCTGAGCTTCGGCGCACGTGACGATATCGTGCAGATCGCGGCCGCTCGTGCCGAGACCCTTCGCGAGGACGGCCACTCGGACGCGGGGGTTTACAACCCGGAGGGGGTGGGTGGCACTCACGTGATCTACGTGCTCTCCGAGGCGTCTCGACCCGAGGATTACGGCCTCCCGAAAGACCCTCGAATCTCGTGGGCAGTGCGTGTGTGGCAAGGGCCGTTGAAGTGGCTCGGAAACGCGGTGCTCATCGGAGGTCTGGTCGGTAGTCTCTTGCACTACCTACGATTCGGACCGAAAGAGGGGCACGAGGAGAAGGTGTCGTGAGCACGACCTCGCCGTCGAGGATCCAGCGATTCTCTTTCGCGGAGCGCGCGGTGCACTGGTTGGCGGCGGGGAGCTTTTTCTATGCGGCGCTCTCCGGGTTGTCGCTCTGGACCCCCCAGCTTTACTGGCTCGCGACCGTATTCGGGGGCGGGGAGGCGACGAGGCGGTGGCATCCTTGGGGCGGCGTCGTGTTTGGACTCGCGCTGGCAAAGATGTTCCTCGGTTGGGCCCGCCAGATGAAGCTGGATGCGTCCGACCGAGCTTGGCTGAGACGCTCGCACCGCTACGCCGTGCACGACCACGAAGGGCTTCCCGAGGCTGGGCGGTTCAACGGCGGCCAGAAGATGTTGTTCTGGATTCAGTCTCTTGCCTTCGTGTTCTTGTTCGTCAGCGGTCTCGTGTTGTGGTTTCCAGAACTGACGAGCGTGCCGCGTGGACTCCGTTTCGTCGCCATCCTCGTGCATCCCGCGGCCGCCATCGTCGCCATGGGCGGCATCATCGTCCTTGTCTACATGGGCACGGCCGCGGTGCCGGGTGCGTTTCGCGGCATGGTTCGCGGGTGGGTCGACCACGACTGGGCGCGCGCGCACCATCCCAAGTGGTTTCGAGACATCGAGAAGAGCTGACAGAGTCGAACGAGGATGAAGAGCTCACTGAAAGAGGGACTCGTGGCGGTCGAGCGCATCGAGATCGACACCGAGCGCACCATTGCCTTTCTCGGGGACGAGGGCAGGGTCTATGCGACGCCTTCGATGGTGCGAGACGTCGAGATGGCCGGGCTTCGCCTCATCGCGGAACATCTCGATGACGAGGAGAGCACGGTCGGCGTTCACGTCGCCATCGACCACCTGGGCGCGACACCGATCGGTGCCTGGGTCGAGGTC
>JAJCXL010000366.1 GCA_029263435.1 Acidobacteriota bacterium
GCGAACTGCGAGAACTCGTCGACGAGGCTCTTCAACGAGTCGACCTCTTCGATGATCGTGCCGGTGCCTTCCTCCACGATCCGAGAGAGCTCCTCCGAGCCGGCGCGAAAGTGTTTGCGAATACGCTGCGCAGAGAGCTGAATAGGCGTCAGAGGATTCTTGATCTCATGCGCCAGGCGACGCGCGACCTCTCGCCATGCCGCGACTTTCTGCGCCCGTAGGAGCTGAGTCAAATCGTCGAGCACCATCAAGAGCCCGGCCGGTTGCCCGTCCGGCCCTCGCAATGACGTCACGTAGACCGACAAGTGGAGGTCGCGGCCGTTGACGGAGACGTCGATCTCTTCTTCGATTGGCGAGCGAGCCTCGGTCTTCTCCATCTCGTCGAGCATGAGCCGGAGCGATGACAGCTCGTCCTCTCGGAAGACCTCGTTGTAATGACGCCCGGTCCAAGGGCCACTCGCATCTAGCATACGGAACGCGGCCTGGTTGACCCGTGTCATGAAGCCTTCCCGATCGAGAGAAATGACTCCGGTCGTGACGTTCTCGAGAACGGTCTCGATATAGCCGCGCCTCCGATCGAGCTCCCGGTTCTTTCTCTCGAGATCGTAGCGAGACGCCTCCAACCGTTCCTGACTGGCTTTGAGCTCCGCGGTCATTCGATTGAACGAATCCATGAGCACGCCGAGCTCATCCACCGCGGCACCCGAAACGGGGTGATCCAGATCGCCCGCCGTGATCCGCTCCGTCGCTTCGAGAAGCTCCCCCACCGGCACCGAGATCCGCTTTGCGACATAGAGCCCGAGCCAGGTCGAGGACACGAGCAGCAGCAGCGAGACCATGACGAAAAAAGAGAGATAGAGATCCTGGATCGGCTCTTTTTGAGCCTCCTCTTGCTGATAGGCGTTGGCTTGGCGGTTGACATCCTCAATCGTGGCGGCGAGACGCTTGGGAATGAAGTAAGAGATCACGACCGCACCGTCTACGCTTTGGGAGTCCGAGGCGAAGATGGGCTCGACATATTGGACCATGGTGCCATCGAGTGTGACGTCCTCATGGAGGGCTTGCTCGCCTCTTAGTCCACGCTCTGCGAGATAATTCGTCGATTCCGGATTGGGAAGTCCGGGACGTGAAGAGGTCCACAACGCGCCGCGCGCAGACAGCACGGTGATCCTGTCGAGGCTGTAGAGAGTGAGCTTATCGTCCATCGCCCGACTGAGGCCCGACAGTCGCTCCGGGGTCAGCAGCCGAGACTCGGTCACCTCTCGCGACAATAGACGAGCGTAAAACTCCGCGCGCTCTTGTTTCTCGTGAGCGTAGTCGAGCGCAATGACCTGGGCGCCCAGCAAGACTTCCTCGACGGGGTGTGAGAACCACCGATCGACCGATGCCGAGATCAGGCGGCTTCCAATCAACACGATGAGCGCAGAAGGCAGGAGAGCAAAGCCGATAAAAATAAAGACGAGCTTCGTCTTGAACGTGGCGCCGCGCGCTCTTCGCCGTCGCTCCAGAAACAGCTTGATGAGATTTCGTCCCAGCACGAAGGCGAGGATCAACAGCAGCGCCCAGATCACGAGAGTGAAGCCGAACAGGAAGAATCGGGCGAGCACCTCGGGCCTGAACGACTCCGACTTGCCGATGAGATAAGTACTGATGAGCGTCAACCCACTTAGAACGAGAATCGAGATCGCCGTCAGGCGCAACGGTCCATTGCCGGAGGATCCAGTGGGCTGCGTCCCGGGCTCAGACATCGGCTCACTCTCAGGGAAGGTATGTAAAGCGAGTGTGACGCCAGTCGGCTCCCGTGTCCCACGGGATCAGCAGGAGCAAATTGCCGTCTTTCATGACGCCATTGGCCCTCAAGTGATACTCCTCATTCGGCGTGATCTCCGAAACGTCGAAAAGACGCAAGGACTCGAACGTCGTCATGAAGCGCTCCATCGACGCGATGTCCGCGACCACCTCGGTGCGGTCGATCTCCCCGTCCACGTGGCGCGTCAAGTTGTAGCGCTTCGTCCGGTTGTCGTACACCACGGTCGTGCGAATCTGACGCGACGCCGCGAGGCGGTCGAACCACATCGAGCGGACCTTCTTCAACTGAACATTGTAGCGGAAAGTGACTTCGAGCCCGGTCTCGACGTCCCGGGCGATCCGTTCGTCGAACGCGCCCTCGACCCGAAAGCTGACGAAAATGCTCTCGTCCCGGATGACGGGGACGAGGTCTTGGATCTCCCCCGCCGCTCCGGAGCCCGCCATGACGAGCGTGGCGAGAGCCCATCCGGTGAGTTGGCGTCTCACCGTTTCACGGTCTCACTTATCGCCGGATCGCTCGCCCGCTTCTTGACGTCCCAGCAGCGAGCGGATCGTATCCACGAACTCATTCGCGTCCTTGAATTCGCGATAGACGGAGGCGAACCGCACATAGGCGACCTGATCGAGCCCCTTGAGCTCCGACATCACGAACTCACCGATCGAGGTGGTCGAAAGCTCTTTGTCCGAGGTGTCATGCAGTTTTTGCTCGATCTGATCGACGATCGTTTCCACCCTTGTCAACTGCACCGCACGTTTTTCGCACGCTTTCAAGATACCGTTCATGAGCTTTTCGCGATCGAATCTCTCGCGCGAACCGTCTTTCTTGACGACTCGGTAATCGATACGATCGATCCGCTCGTAACTGGTGAACCTTCGACCACACTTCAAGCACTGGCGACGACGACGGATGGCCTCGCCTTCTTTGCTCTCCCTGGAGTCGACGACCTTGTCGGCCGAGTGTGTACAAAAAGGACATTTCACGATTTGCTATCTCCTGGCCCCGAGGAGCCTATTTTCTTGATGTCCGAGAAGCTCATCCCAGAGGGTGGCAGCAAGAGGATACCGAGGATGGTGACCGGTAGGAAAGCGATGGCATGGTTGGTCAGGGCAACCGCCTTCGCCGCCGAGTCTTCGGTACCGAAAAGGGTCGTGAGCGCCAGAGCGCACATATAGTGATACCCCCCGACGGCCCCGGGAGTGGGTACCAGCACCCCGAGCGTGAGAAAGCCGATCACGGGAAACGTATCCTGGTAGGGGAAGCTCACACCCAGAGATCTCGCGCCGAGCCAAAACCCGAGGGCTATCGAGAGCCAAACGGCGATCGACAATCCGATCGCGGCGAGAAACGCGCGGCCGTGAGCGACAACCGCGAGCCCCCGCGCAAAGGTCTCGGAGAAAGAGACTAGTTTTTCGCGCCACCGGCGCGGAAGAAAAAACACCACCCGAGCCGTGACGAGAGGCGCCGTCTGCGGATGGCGGGCGAATATCCAAAGCACCCCGATGGCGGCGACCGCCGCGATCATCCCGAGCCAACCGCCGATCTTCAATCCGGTGAGCGCCTCCGCGCTCATATCCGGCCTCGACGCCATCATGAGCCACAGGCCGAGCAACACCGCCACGGCCACCAAGTCGAGGATCCGTTCGACGAAGATCGTGGCAAACGCGCTCGACGCGAGGAATCCCTCTTTGCGCGCGAGCAGATAGGGCCGCGCAACCTCGCCCACCCTGCCGCTAGGGACGAGAAAGTTCAACATGAAGCCGACGACCGTCGTGACGAAGCAGTTCCAAAGGGAGGCGTTGCCGAGAGGAGAAAGGAGAACCCGCCACCGGAACGCGCGGATCGCATAGGTCATGAGCATCGTCAAGATCGCGAGGGCCAGCAATTCCGGGCGCGCGGCCGCAAGACTCGCTCCAATGCTGCGAAAGTCAGTGCCTCGAAAAAACAGCGCCAAAAGTGCCACGGCCAAGAGCGTTCCTACGACCGTCTTGGCGGTGGCGGAAGTAAGCTTCGAGGCAATCGTCACGGCGGCGTCACGCCGGCGGTGCCCGAACGGGCGTCGCTCGACCCGCTCATCGGGCGCCTTCGAAAACACGTCTCAGGGGTGACTCGGGGGTTCCGCACAGTCGCTATCATGGACCTACGGGATGATAGATTTACTCAATTAGACCCCGAAAGTCAAACATCGCTTACACTTAGCCGAACTTTGACGATCTCGGACAAGCGCGCCGCCAGGCCTCGAGCACATCGCCTGAACATTTGAGCTCGGATGTGCGTTTCGGGGTGTGGATACAAACAGACGGGAGCAACGGGCGATTTTGCTAGCGGATTCGGAGCTGGCCCGCCGCTGTGAGAACGGCGATCAGGCGGCCTGGGAGCATCTCGTCAACCAATACCAGAAAAGGATCTGGCATGTCGCATTTCAATTCACCGGACGGGCGGACGAAGCCGAGGAGCTCACTCAGGAGATATTCGTCCACCTGCTCAAAGCCCTCAAGAGCTTCGACAGCTCGGGAAGCTTGCCGGCGTGGATTCAGCGCGTCGCACGAAACTTCGCGATCGACCACTATCGCCGGCGACGGCGCGAGAGATCCTTGGTTTCCGAGGGCGAAACCTATGACGACGCCGTACGGCTCACCCCCGACGCGAGTGGCGGCGGGGATCCCCATCGAGCCCTCGCCGAGAAGGACCGGGCCCAGTTTCTTCGGGCAAGCATCGACAAGCTTCCGCCGGAGCTCGCTCAAGCCGTCCTTCTCAGGGACCTCCAGGACATGACCTACGAAGAGATGGCCGACATGCTGAAAGTGCCTCTCGGCACCGTGAAGTCCAGAATCAATCGCGGACGGGTCGAGCTCGCTCGACGCCTCCAGAAAAAGCAAACGGAGTGGAGCACGATCTCCCGCGAAGCACCTCGAGGAGACTCCTAATGAATTGCCGTCGGTCCGAGGAGCTGTGGACGGATTACCTCGAGAACACACTGGCTCCGCCACTCGCGCACGACTTGAAGGCCCATTTCGCACAATGCGGCTCGTGCCGCGATTTGTACCGGACGTTCGAGAACGTGGTGGACTCGCTGCAGGGGCTCGATGTCCCGCCTGTCAGGGCCGGCCTCGCAGAGCGCGTGACCCGTCGCTCACGCGGTGAGCTGAGAGCCACAGCGGCGCGAGTGCACCCCGTGCCCCACCCTCCGCTCTATCAATGGCTGGCCATGGCAGCGGTCGTGGCCTTCGTTCTCATTTGGCGCCCGCCGGCCTTTATGACGGGCCTGGCTCAAACGACGTCCAAGACCGCTCATCAGACCTACAGCTTCGGGGTGCGGACCTATCACCAGACCGAGAGGTGGATCGAAGATCTGAACGTTCTGCGGATGACCGTAGGGGTCGCGTTCGAAGATCGCCTGGATCGGCTGAACGAACAACTGCAACGCTTTTCGGAGGACGACGACGAGACCCTCGAGGACGACGAGACGCAATCGCAATCGTTCGGTCCCGAGCCGTCTCGCGCCGACGTCGGCTCCGGCGAGCTCTCAAGGAGACTCACATGAAACGTTCACCCACCGCCGCTCTCTGGCTGTCATTGTGCCCCGGCATCGGCCACGTTTATCTCGGGCAGCCGAGGAAAGGCCTCGTGCTCATGGTGGCGGTGGTGAGCACCTTCGCCTTCGCCGATCGCGTCGCGGACGGCTTCATTCCCGTCGCTCTCTTTTTCTGGATTGCGGGCGCCATCGACGCGTACCGTTCGGCACAAGAAACGAACCAGTTGATCGACACGGGACGGCATCTGCCTCGCTCGACCACCGAGATCGCCGTCGCCAAGTGGTGGGGCTGGGCGCTCATCACCATCGGAGTCCTGTTTTTTCTGGAGAATCTTGGGCTCTTCGATGCCGATTGGTTTTTCGAGCTGTGGCCGCTCGCGCTCATCGGTCTAGGCGTCTACGTGCTCAGAAGGCCGGCCGAGCCAACCCGACCCGCCAGCGATGACCTACCCCCGCCCCCTGTACCGGCGTCTCCGGACGAGGAGAGCGGCTCTGATGACGCATCGGTGGCCGGAGATGACGACGAGTCCCCCGCCAGTGAGGCGAGCGCGAGTAACGCCGGGACGCCCGAACCGGATCCCCGCTAGCCCGATGTCAGCTTCCCGAGGATCGCGTTGAGCCAGGAAATCCGTCCCGTCCCCCCGCGGAGAAGCGGGTGCGCCGTCTTCTTCGGAGTGGCGCTCATCGCGATCGGTTCGTTGCTTCTCGCTCACAACGTCCTCGATAGTCTAGGGGTACCGAGCTTTCGCATCCTCACTCAGTCGCTTTCTTTGTTCGCGATCTACTGGCCCCTCATTTTCATCGGGTGGGGCGTCGTGAAAGTCCTGACCCGGGTGACGCGCCCCGAGCACTCCAGGCTGAGTGCGGCCGAGCTCGTGGTAATGGCCCTCGTCCTCATCGCGGGCTTGTCGGTCACCGGCGCGAAGCGAGCCATGGAGGAGCTCTCCATTCACGTGTCCCTCGATGACGTCGCCGGGATCGTGGGACCGGAAGTATTGGGCCCCGAGTATCGATTCGAGCAGACCGAGACCTTCGACATCGGAAGCGCCAAAGCGCTTCGAGTGTCGAATGCCCGCGGTCGGATCGAAGCGACGGGCTGGGACGAAACGGGCGTCGAGGTCGTTGTGGTCACCCGGATCCACGGCCTCACTGAAGCACAAGCGGAGTCGCAAGCAAAGGAGATCGAGCTCGAGTTCGATCCCAGTCAGAATCCGCCCCGATTGTCGGTCAGGAGCGAAGAAGGCGTGGCGGTCCACACCGACTTGATACTCAAGTTGCCTCGCCTGACAGCGCTTCTTGTCGTCAATGACCGAGGCTCGGTGCGCGTCGCCCAGATGATGGCGCCGGTTCGCGTAGAGACATCCTTCGGGCGCATCGAGGCCTCGGATCTCGGCTCAGGCATCGACGCAAAAACGTCTTCGGCCGGGGTCGACCTCCGTCGGATCACCGGTGACGTCACCATCCGCAATCGGGGAGGCTTCGCCGCCGCCGTCGACATCGATGGGGACGTCGTGGTCGAAACTTCGAACGGCCCCGTGCGACTGACTCGAATCTCAGGCTCCTCGACCGTCGAGACGCGTCAATCGAGCGTCGAGGCCAACGCTTTGTCAGGACCGATCGATATCCGCGCTCGATTCAGCGAGGTCAGCGTCGAGCAGGCCAAAGACAACGTGACCATCGCGACGAGCAACCGCCCCGTCTTCGTTCACGACGTTTCGGGCTCACTCCGCGTGACGACACGCAACTCGAACGTCAACGTTCGAAGAATCGGCGCCGACGTCACGATCGACAACCAATACCGTCCAGTCATGGTAGCCGATGTGTCGGGAACCACCTCGGTCGATGCCCCTCATAGCGCCGTGGACATCGAGGGCGCGCGAGGGCCGATATCCGTGAAGAGCTCCCATGAAGACATTCGGGTCGTCGGGGTGACCTCGACCCTCGAGATCCGTGCGACTCACGCGGCGGTGGAAGTGGTGGCCGAGCGGATCGACGGAGCCGTGACTCTCGAGACGACCTACGGTGATGTCACTCTCGCGCTGCCGAGCGACGCCTCCGCGACCATCGTCGCGACGACCCGAGACGGTGAGATTGAATCCGTGTTTCCGGAGACGCGGCCGGAGAGTCCGGAAGACGGCCGCATCCAATGGCTGTCCTCCGTCGGCTCGGGAGCCTACCCGGTGACGATCTCGACGATTTACGCGGACATTAGAGTCACGGAGAGACGATGAGCGTCGGGATGCGCCTCACGGCGATCGTAATGCTCGCATTGTGCGGGTGTCAGGAGCCCCGGATTGAGCAGAGCGAGACAGAGTCCTTCCGTTTCGACGCGAACGCGCACGAACGGATCGAGATTCGCGTGACAGAGGGGCATATCGAAGTGCGCCAGGGCGAGCCCGGGGTAATCGAGGTCGTCGTGAACAAGCAGGCGCGCGCCTATGACCGAGAGCAAGCCTCGGCGCTCCTACGAGGCCTCCGCGTCGACAGTGAGAGTGACGGTCGCACCATCCGCGTCGCAGCTTCATCCGGTCGCGACGGCCTCGCATCCGTCTCGGGACGGGTCCGAGGGGATATCGAAGTGCGTGTCCCCAAAAATGCTCCCGCGATCGAGCTCTACACCCTCGATGGTCGCATCACCATCAGAGGGATCACGGCGTCCGTCACCGCGGAGACCGAGGACGGCAGAGTGCGAGTCTCGGACGTTTCCGGCGTTTTGCGACTCAGAAGCCATGACGGATCCATACGCGCCATCGACGTGCTCGGCGACGTCGACGCGTCCACCGAGGATGGCCGCATCGAGCTCGACGGGCGCTTCGGCGTGCTTCGCGCCGTCACCGGCGACGGACGGATCCGGATCCGATGTCTGCCCGGCACCGTGCCGAGCTCGGACTGGATGGTCCGCACTCTCGACGGTGCCATCGACTTCGCTATTTCCAAAGGCTTCGACGCAAGCGTCGCAGCTTCCACGAATGATGGCCGGATCCATCACACGCTCGTCGACTTTCGGGGCACGAGCAGCACGCGCCGTCTCGATGGAACGCTCGGCGCCGGAGGACCACTCATCCTCATCTCGACGATGGACGGTCGGATCTCGTTCAGTGACTCGTGAGCCGGTCATGCGTCGGCTCCACGATCCCGCTTGACCCGAGCGCGGGGCTTTCCTAAAATACGCCGCCTCTCGCTCCGGAAGCTCGACGGAGGTACACCCCCTCTTCTCGATCCGGCCAGGGCGCCTTTATCCTCGCTCGCCCGAGGACTATGTGAACAGTCAAAAGAGAAGGGGTCACTGCTATCGTGTCCAGCAAATTGTTGCTTCAATCCGATCTGCCAGGTTTTCACCTCCGCTCGCGGGGCAAAGTCCGAGATATCTATGACGTCGGCGAGCACCTTCTCCTCGTGACGACCGACCGAGTCTCGGCCTTCGACGTCGTACTCCCGAACGGGATACCCGGGAAGGGTGCGGTATTGAATCAGCTCTCGCTCTACTGGTTCGCCAAGACCGAGCACATCGTGCCCAATCATGTCGTCTCCGCCGACGTCTCTGAATATCCCGATGGCTTGTCCCGTTTCGCCGATCAGCTCGAGGGTCGGTCGGTTCTCGTCAAGAAGCTAGAGCCGGTCCCCTTCGAGTGCGTCGTGCGCGGCTACCTCTACGGATCCGGATTCAAGGAGTACCGCGAGTCAGGCAGCGTCTGCGGGATCGAGCTTCCGGAGAACATGCGCCTCGCCGATCCGTTCGATCCGCCCTTGTTCACGCCGGCGAGCAAAGAGGAGTCGGGCCACGACATCAATGTGAGCGTCAAGGTCATGGCCGATGCGCTCGGCTCGGAGCTCACGGAAAGGCTCGAAAAAGCTTCGCAAGACATCTATGCGCTCGGTCGGGACGAAGCTCGAACCAAGGACATCATCATCGCCGATACCAAGTTCGAGTTCGGACGGGATCCGAAAACAGGCGAGCTTTTTCTCATCGACGAGGTTCTCACCCCCGACTCTTCGAGATTTTGGCCTTTGGAAGACTACGCTCCGGGAAAGGACCAGCCGAGCTTCGACAAGCAGTTCGTCCGCGAATACCTAGAGACCCTCTCCGATTGGGACAAAACCCCGCCGGGCCCCGAGCTTCCGCCCCAGGTGGTCGAGGGTACGCGCGAGCGATACTTCAGAGCGTTTTCCGCCCTGACCGGCCGCTCGGAGCCCTAGGCGGCCGCGAGGATGGGCAGCGCTCGATCGACCGACAAAGCTTCCATGAAGCAAAAGCTCGATGATCTCGTCATGGAGATGATCGATGGCGGCATCCACTACGCGGATGCGCGGCGCGAGTTCGAGAAGCGTTTTCTCAGCCGAGTGATCGAGCTTTCGAATGGCAACTTGTCACGGGCGGCCAAGGACTTGGGCATTCACCGCAACACCTTGCGGAAGAAGATCGAAGAGCTGAAGCTTAAATCACCGAGGCGACGCTAGTCCCGATGTGGGCGCCTTGACAGCCATTCACCGTCCGATTATATTGCCGGGTTCGTAACCACATCGAAACAGGAGGTTCTCTCGATGAACGTTCGGCCACTACATGATCGACTCCTCGTGCGGCGCCTCGAGGACAAGCAAGAGAAGTCGGCGGGGGGCATCATCATCCCCGACGCGGCTAAGGAAAAACCCCAAGAAGGAAAAGTGACCGCGGTGGGGAACGGAAAGACCACCGATGACGGTGAATTAGTCGGAATGGAAGTCAAGAAAGGCGATCGAATCTTGTTCGGCAAATATGCCGGTACCGAAGTCAAGATCGATGGCACGGACTACCTCATTCTTCGCGAGGACGACGTCCTCGCCGTCTTGAAGAAGAAATAGAAAGAGACGCCGAGGCTTCGAAGCCCTCGGGTCGGCAATTCAGGTAAGCTCGGCGAGCGAGAGGCGGGGGGTTTTGGACCCCGCCTCTCGACGCTACAACAACTCCTTTAATCCGCCGAGCTCTCCAGCGTCTCTAATCGCGAGAGCCGCCACCACCACCGCCACCGGGGCGTCGGCGTCGTGATCGGTCGCCGCCACCACCTCGGCCGCCGACATCTCTGTCACGGCGCGGACGGGGCTCCTGAGGCGCCTCGGG
>JAJCXL010000367.1 GCA_029263435.1 Acidobacteriota bacterium
CGTCGGGTTCTCTCGCGCGAACAACGTGCTCTGGCGACGCGCGAGCGGAGAGCTCGTCGTGTTTCTCAACAGCGACACCTTGGTCCCGCCCGACGCGTTGTCCAGGCTCGTCGATGAGATGGACGCCCGCCCCGAGCTAGGCGCGCTCGGACCGGTGCTGCGCGATGCGGCGGGCAAGCTCGAGATGTCGACCGGACGGATGCTGAGTCTGACCGCGGAGCTGCGCCAGAAGCTCTTGAACTGGGGCTATCGGGGCGGCGCGGGTCCGATGGCCCACCGCGTCGAGTCGAGCTACACGAAGGAGCACGCCGTCGACTGGGTGAGCGGCGCTTGCCTCATGACTCGTCGCTCGATTTTGGAAGACGTCGTCGGTTTCGACGAAGCCTTTTTCCTGTACTCGGAGGATGTCGACCTGTGCGCCCGGATCCGCGGGACCGGGCGATCCGTGGTGTTCACGCCTCTCGTCGAGATCACCCATCTCAAGGGGGCGTCCATGCGAGCCGCGGCGGGCGGCGCGTGGGTAGAGTCGGAGCGGAGCCGGCTCTACTTCTATGAGAAGCACTACGGCCATCCCCGTCTCGCCTGCCTGAAGCTCTACCTCATGCTGCGGGTGACATTCGGCTATCTGTTCAAGCCCGGAGGGCGCGGCGCCTATCGGAGCGTCCTCGAGCTGGTACGCTCGGGTGCCACGCCTATCCACTCCTCGGGGCGAGAGTGAACGTCCATATCGTGACCCCCGCGAGCGACGCGCGACAGGAGGGCTCCGTGACCGGCAACCGCGTCACGGCCGAGCGCTGGCAAGAGATCCTCGGAAAGCTCGGCCACGAAACGGCTGTTTCCGACGAGTATGTCGGGGCGCCGTGTGACGTCCTCGTCGCACTCCACGCCCGCAAGAGTGCCCCTTCGATCCAACGTTTCGCAAAGGAGTACCCGAACAAACCCATCGTCGTAGCCCTTACAGGCACTGATTTGTATGAAGATTTGCCAGGCAATGAAGACGCACGGCGATCGCTGGAGTTGGCGGCGCAGGTCGTCGTGCTTCAGCCTGGCGCCCTCGATCGTCTAGACGTTGAGCTGCGGCCCAAGACGACCGTGATCTACCAATCCGCCGCGCCGATGGCGCAATCCGTGGAGAAAGTGACGGACAGCTTTCAAATCGCGCTCCTCGCCCATCTTCGCCCGGTCAAGGACCCGTTCCTCGCCGCTGAGGCAGCAGCAACGCTGAGCTCGTCATCTCGAGTGCGCATCGTCCACGCGGGCGGGGCGGTCACCGAGGAGGCTTCCGAGCGTGCTCTGAAGCTGACCGCGGACGTCCCCGGCTACCGCTGGATCGGCCCTATTCCTCATGAACAAGCGCGGCTTCTCATCGCCAGAAGCCACCTCTTGCTCTTGACGTCGCGATCCGAAGGTGCCGCGAACGTGCTCTCCGAAGCGCTCGCGATCGGGGTGCCGATCCTCGCGAGTCGCGCTCCCGGGGTCGAGGGTCTGCTGGGCGAGGGCTACCCCGGATACTTCCCGGTCGGGGACACCGCCGCGTTGAGAGCTTTGCTGGAGCGGGTCGAGCACGACGAGGTCTTCTATCGCCGTCTCGAGCTCGCCTGCGAAAAGCTCGCCCCGATGGTTGCGCCTTCATGGGAGCTGCGCTCCTGGCAACAGCTCTTACAATCTCTTCGCTAGCTGGCGCCTAAAAAATGGACCAGGTCCTTTTCTCTGTGAACGCGGACGTGGTCGATCCCCCTTCCTTGCAATAGGTTGAATCCATTTACCAAAATAGAAAAAATGGACCAGGTCCTATTTACCGGACCTTTCTTCTGCGGGCCTCGTCCATTCCGTCTAGAGGTGTCGATCCGAGCGAGGTCGATTCGTCTTGATGACGAAAGGAGATACACCCATGCAATACGCAATGCTCATTTATGATGAAGACGGCTCCCGTCCGGAGCCTCCGACCGAAGCGTTCAAAGAGATGATGGCGGGGTACTTCGCGTTGTCCGAGGAAGTCCAGGCCAACGGCATGTTTCAGGCGGGAGCGGGACTTCAAGGGGTCGATGCTGCGACGACGGTGCGGGTCCGAGGAGGAAAAATCGCCACCACCGACGGTCCTTACGCGGAGACGAAAGAGCAGCTCGGCGGTTTCTACTTGCTCGAGTGCAAAGACCTGGACGAGGCTATCGAGTACGCCGCAAAGATCCCGACCGCAGCGTTCGGCTGCATCGAGATTCGCCCGGTAATGGTTTACGACCAGACGTAGCGCCTGGTCCAACCCATCCGATGGAGAGCTCGCGACGTACGACCGAGGCGGTGTTCCGAGATCACGCCGCGTTCGTGCTCGCGACGCTCATCCGTCGACTCGGAGATTTCGATCTCGCGGAGGACGCCCTTCAAGACGCGTTCACCCGGGCGTTGGAACGGTGGCCCGACTCCGGAGTCCCGACGAACCCCGCGGGCTGGCTCATCAAGACGGGGTATCACAAGGCGATCGACAGACTTCGCCGAGACAGCAACTTTCGGAGCAAGCAGAACGAGATCCGACTCCATCTCCCGGACCAGATGGAACCCGAGGTTTCGGACGACGACGACATGCTTCCTGACGACCGACTCAAGCTCGTGTTCACGGCGTGTCATCCGGCTCTCGCTCGTGAGGCCCGGGTCGCGCTCACCTTGCGCACGGTCGGCGGGCTGTCGACCAAAGCGATCGCGAACGCGTTCCTCGTCCCCGAAAAGACGATGGCGCAACGCCTCGTTCGGGCGAAGCGAAAGATTCGCCTCGCGGGCATCCCCTATCAAGTCCCGGAGCCTCATCGGCTCGCCGAGCGATTGGAAGGTGTGTTGAGCGTTATCTATCTCATCTTCAACGAGGGTTACTTGGCGAGCGAAGGACCGGAGCTTCATCGCTCGGCGCTGAGCCTCGAGGCGCTCCGACTCGCGAGACTCGTGTGCGAGCTCTTGCCGAAGGAGCCGGAGGCGTGGGGCCTGTTGGCGATGATGCTCCTTCACGACTCCCGGCGCGAAGCACGCATCTCGGCCGAAGGTGAGCTCATCACCCTCGAGGAGCAAGATCGCTCCCGTTGGAACCACGCCCAGATCCGCGAAGGTATCGCCGCGCTCGAGGTGGCCAGTGCTCTAGGTGCGAGCGGGCCGTATCAAATCCAGGCCGCGATCGCGACCCTTCACGCGCGCGCCCGACGCCCCGAGGAGACCGATTGGGGCGGGATCGTGACCCTCTATGACGGTCTTCTCACTCTCACGGACTCCCCTATCGTCTCGTTGAACCGCGCCGCCGCGGTCGGGATGCACTCGGGCGCCGAGGCCGGCCTCGCAGAGCTGGCGCGCTTGGATGAGGAGCCGACGTTGATCCACCATCACCTGTTCCACGCCGCGCGGGCGGATTTTCATCGACGGGCGCGACGCTCGCTCGAAGCGGAAGCCGCTTACGTCGAAGCCCTTCGCTACGTAGTCAATCCCCGCGAGAAAGCCTTTCTCAAACGTCGGCTCGCATCCTGTCGAGGGACGATAACGCCGGATTCGCTTTGACAACAGCGCGTCACACCCGGTAGTATCGGCACGATCATAGATAGAAAGTTTCGCCCACCGGTGCCGTCGAAGGGCTATTGAACGTAGGAGCGACCTCGATGGACAATCGTTTCGATCACCCGCGGACCATTTCCCGCGTGGCCCCGAAACAATCCGCGACAGCTTCGGTCTATCGCCATCGTCAGCAAATCGCCTACGGCGTCGTCACGAACGTCTCCGTCACCGGGGCCTGCATCGTCACCGACAACACGCTCATGGCAGGTGCCGACGTCGACGTCCAGCTCTCCTTCTATCAAGAGCCGCAACTGTTCGACTTCAAAGCCCGGGTCGTCTGGACCCGCCAAGGACACCAGGGCGACCAAGGCGTCAACGGACTCCAGCTCCACGGGGTTCGCTTCATGCAAGTCAGCGCCCTCCAGCGGTCTCAACTCCATACCGTTCTCGTAAGCGACAATTTCGAGAGCATTTTCAAGCCCGCATCCACGGAGTTCGAGCTGTTTCAAAGCTCGTTGTCACGCGAGCTCGATGAAGTCGTCCTTCAATTCCAGAAAGCGACCGGGCAAGATTCGTGATATCTTGGGCGCGATTTGAGCCGATTTCACGGCGCCATCGGGCGGTAAGCAGACTATGCGGGTCGCTATCGACGTCCGAAAAATCAACGACTTCGGTATCGGTACCTACCTTCGCAACCTAGTCCGGTTTCTTCCCCAGCTGGATAGCCCGCACCGTTTTCACCTCTTGTGCTATCGGCGCCACGAAGCGCTCCTTCAGTCGTTGGCGTCGGACGTCGACGTGACCTTCATCCAATCGGGAAACTACTCCATCCGAGAACACCTCGAGATCCCCATGAAGCTGAGGCGGATCCGGGCGGACCTCTACCACGCGCCCCACTACGTCCTCCCCTACGGACTCCCTTGCCCATCCGTCGTCACCGTGCACGACGTGATTCACTTGCTCTTTCCTCAGTACTTGCCTTCCCGCTTCGCGGGCTGGTATGCGAAGCAGATGATCGGGCACGCGCTCAAGAAGGCACGGATCGTCATGACGGTATCCAGCGCTTCGAAGAAAGACTTGCTGCGGCTGTTCGACGTCTCGGATGAAAAGATTCGGGTGATTCCGAACGCGATCGATCCCTCCATGACCCAATCGATCTCGCCCGAAGATCTCGCCACGGTGAGAAAGCGCCTCCAGCTAACCGGCCGGTTCATTCTCTTCGTGGGCAACATCAAACCTCATAAGAACGTCGAACGCCTGATCGAAGCGTTCGGCGCGCTACGAGCACAAGACGCCTTCTCCGACTTGTCCCTCATCGCAGTGGGCGATGACATCTCGAGGTACCCCGCGCTCCGTCGCGCGATGGCGCGTCACAAAGTTCGGGACCACGTGCGTTTCTTCGGCTTCGTGCCGGAGAGCACCCTGGTCGCCTTGTACCAGAGCGCGCATCTATTCGTCTTCCCGTCGCTCTACGAAGGCTTCGGACTGCCGCCCTTGGAAGCGATGGCCAACGGGCTTCCCGTCGTTACCTCCAACGTCTCATCGTTGCCGGAAGTCGTGGGGGACGCGGCACTCACCGCCGACCCTCGAGACATAGGCGCACTCACCGATGCCATGCGTCGGCTGCTCGTCGACGAAGAGCTACGTGAGAAGCTCAAACGAAGAGGCTACGAACAAGCGAGCAAGTTCTCATGGGAGCGCGCGGTTCGACAGGTCCACGACGTCTATGAGAGCGCCCTCGCGTGAGCCCGATGCGCGTCGCTTTGATCCACGATTGGCTCACCGGACTCCGAGGCGGCGAGAAAGTGCTCGAAGTTTTTTGTGAGCTATTTCCTGACGCGACCCTCTACACGCTCGTCTACGTCGAAGGCTCGACGAGCCCCACGATCGAATCGCTCCCCATTCGGACTGCCTTCACCCAGAAGCTACCGGCCGCCGGCAAGCTCTATCGCTGGTACCTGCCGCTTCACCCGTGGGCCATCGAGTCGCTGAAGCTCGCTGATGCGGACCTCGTCCTATCGAGCTCCCACTGCGTCGCGAAAGGCATCAAGCCTCCCCCCGGAGCGCTTCACATCTGCTACTGCCACACGCCGATGCGATACGTTTGGGACCGATTCGAGGACTATTTCGGCTCCGGCTGGAAGGCCAAACATGTGTTCGGTCCGGCCGCGGCACGGCTCAGGAGCTGGGATCGAGCGTCATCGGGGCGGGTCGATCGCTTCGTCGCGAACTCGACCTACGTCGCCGCTCGGATTCGAACCTACTACGAGCGCGACTCGACCGTCATCCCTCCCCCGGTAGATACTGATTTCTACGTGCCAGGGGAAGACGGAGAGACACAACGCTACTACTTGATCGTCTCCGCGCTCGTCCCCTACAAGCGAATAGATCTCGCGATCGACGCGTTTCGAGGTCGTGAGGACGCCTTGTGGATCGTCGGCGCCGGCCCCGACGAGGGGCGGCTCAAGGCCAACGCGCCGGACAACGTGCGCTTCCTCGGGTGGGTCGATGACGAGGCGCTACGCTCGCTCTATCAAGGTTGTTTGGCGTGCTTGCTTCCCGGAGTGGAAGATTTCGGGATCGTGCCGTTAGAGGCTCAAGCCTGCGGCGCGCCGGTGGTCGCCTTCGGAGAAGGTGGGGCGCTGGACACCGTCAAAGACCAAGAGACCGGCGTGTTGTTCTCGGAGCCCTCGGCGGCATCCCTAAGCCACGCCATTGACAAGGTTTCGTCGCTAAGATTAAATAAACATTCGATGAGAGACTGGGCGCTCGAGTTCTCTCGAGCGAAATTTCGCCATCGAATGCAATCGTTCATCGAAACCGCGATCGCGGAAGCGAAGTAGACGCCGCGCATGGTCAAACAGCAAAGTCGCATCTGGACCGGCGTTTACGTCATCGGCGACCTGCTCGCCACGGTGGGAGCCTTCGGCCTCGCCTATTTCGTACGATTCCATTCCGGCCTGTTCGAGGTCACCAAAGGGGTCAATCCGTTCAGCCAGTACTTGCTCCTCGTGCCGGTCATGGCGCTGTTGTGGCCCCCGCTTTTCTACGCTCACGGGCTGTACAGCTTGCGCCGGATCCGCTCGCGCACGGACGAGCTGTTCTCCACGGTGTGGGCGGTGGCGATGGGCACCGCGGTGATGCTCTTCATGGCGCTCTATGCGCGGGTCTACTACCTCTACGGCCCGCCGGAGCAATCAGGACGTTACGAATATTCCCAGCTCGTGCTCGGGTTGTTCGTCGTGTTCGACATCGTCTTGTTGAGCGCGACCCGCTCGTTCATTCGCGGGCGTCGGGCGGCGAGATGGCGGCGAGGCTTGGGCCTGCGAAATATCTTGATCGCCGGGGCCGGCCAGCTGGGGCGCACCGTCGCGGACAAGTTCATCGATCATCAGGAGATGGGGTTTCGCGTCGTCGGTTTTCTGGACGACCGCTTGCGAGGTGAGTTCTCCGGCCATCGCGGCATCCCCATCTTGGGGGGCATCGACGAGATCGCTGGTGTCGTCGAAGTGTCTCCGGTCGACTCGCTCTATATCGCCCTGCCGCTCGGGGCCCACGATAAGATCCGCGCATTGGTGAGCTACGCGAATCGCGAAGGCCTCGATGTGAAAGTGGCGTGGGACTATTTGACCGACGCCGCGCTCCACGCCGGGGTCGAAGACTTGGACGGGATGCCCATCATCAACTTGTCCGAGCCTCCCATTCGCGGGTGGAACTGGGTGTGTAAGCTGATGATGGATAAAGCGGTGGCGGCGGCGCTCCTGATGCTGTTGTCGATTCCGTTCGCGGTCATCGCCGTCTTCATCAAGACGAACTCGAAAGGTCCGGTATTCTATAAGCAACAACGCATGGGCCTCGATGGCAAGCCCTTCACCATCTACAAGTTTCGCTCGATGGATCACGACGCCGAAAAGGAGACCGGTCCGGTATGGGCCGTCGACAACGATCCCCGCCGGACGTCGGTCGGGACGTTCTTGAGGCGTTTCAGCATTGACGAGCTTCCTCAATTGTTCAACGTTATCAAAGGCGATATGTCGCTCGTCGGACCTCGGCCGGAGCGGCCGAGCTTTGTCGCCGATTTCAAAGAACGGATCCCTAAATACATGCTTCGACACAAGGTCAAGTCAGGAATGACCGGCTGGGCTCAAGTCAACGGCTGGCGCGGTAACACCTCGATTGAAAAGCGCATCGAGCACGACCTCTACTACATTCAGAACTGGTCGCTGTCTCTCGACATCCATATCTTGTGGCGCACGTGGCGCGCCGTCCTGCAAAAGCACGCGTTTTGAGCACCCGCACGCTCGTCACCGGCGCCGCCGGCTTCTTGGGGTCTCACCTCGTCGACCGGTTGCTGTCCAAAGGTCATGAAGTCATAGGCATGGATAACTTCATCACCGGCGATCGCACCAACCTCGATCACATCTCCGATCCGAAGTTCACCCTGGTCGAGCACGACGTCACCGAGGAGATTCGGATCGAGGGACCGCTCGACTACATCCTCCATTTCGCGAGTCCCGCGAGCCCCATCGACTACCTAGAGCTTCCGATCCAAACTCTGAAAGTCGGCTCGCTGGGGACTCATAAAACGCTCGGGCTCGCCAAAGCCAAGAACGCGACCTATCTGCTCGCGTCCACGTCCGAGGTCTACGGCGATCCGCTCGTCCACCCCCAGCGTGAAGACTACTGGGGCAACGTCAACCCCATCGGCCCGCGCGGGGTCTATGACGAAGCGAAGCGCTTCGCCGAAGCGATGGGGGTCGCCTATCGGCGTTATCACGGCGTCGACGTCAAGATCGTCCGCATCTTCAACACCTATGGACCTCGCATGCGGATCCGGGACGGCCGAGCGATCCCGGCTTTCATCAGCCAATGTTTGAGCGACGAGCCGTTGACGGTCTTCGGCAAAGGAGATCAGACGCGGAGCTTTTGCTTCGTCTCGGACTTGGTGACGGGTATTTGTAAGCTTCTATTGTCGGAACATCAGGGTCCGGTCAACATCGGAAATCCGGCGGAGATGACGATCTTGCAGCTCGCCTCGACCATCAAGACGTTGACGGAGTCGAACAGCCCCATCGAGTACAAAGATCTTCCGGAGGACGATCCCAAAGTCCGCCAACCCGACATCGGACTCGCGCAGAGCCTTCTCGATTGGAGCCCCGAAGTGGGACTGGAGAACGGTTTGGCCGAAACCATCGCTTATTTTCGACAGAAGCTCGCCTGACTCGGCTTCGCCGGAAGCCCGTGCGCTCCGGGACCAGCCGGAGCGAACCCCTGTGGTACGATCCCGGCCGACAGGAGGGCGTGCATGCGCGAGCGAGTGCACCGGTTCAGTTGGGCGAGCTTTATTTTGGTGGTCTCGTCTGCCCTGTCGTGCACTTTCGACACCCACACGCTTTCGATGGCGACCGGCAATCCATCGGGTATCTACTACCCTCTCGGCGGAGGGCTGGCTTCGATCTGGTCTCGCCACGTGGACGGCGTCAACATGAAAGCCGAGGTCACCGCCGGCTCGGTGACGAACCTCGTCCAGATCGCGAAGCTCGAAAGCGAGATTGGATTCTCTCAAGGGGACTCGGTGGTCGATGCGGTCGCGGGCACCGGCAAGTTTCCGGAGCCGATGCCCCTCAAGGTTCTCGGAAAAATGTATCCGAACGTCGTTCACTTGCTCAGCATCGCGGGCTCGAACATCCTCTCCGTCGAAGACATCAAGAACAAGCGCGTCTCCGTCGGCCCTCCCGGCTCGGGAAACGCGGTCACGGCCTGGAACATCCTTCATGCGCTAGGGATTAGCGAAGACGACTTCGTGGTCCGACAGATGAACTACACCGAGACCACGAACGGATTGAAAGACGGCACGTTGGACGCCGGATTCATCGCGGTCGGGATTGGAGGCTCGGCGGTGGTGGAGCTCGCGATGGCGCGAAAGATCCGGCTCGTGCCTTTCTCTGATGAGGAGATGGCGGAGATTACCCGTCAGTTCCCGGCGTACACGGCGTTCTCCGTGACGCCGGGCATCTATCGCGGCGTCGACGCTCCCGTCCAGACACCAACGCTTTGGAACTTGCTGGTCGTCAATGAGAGCATGTCCGACGATCTGGCCTATCGCCTGATCGCCACTCTTTTCGATCGCAAGGCGGAGCTCGTGAACATTTCCTCCGTCGCCAACTTCATCATTCCCGAGACGGCAGCCGCCATCGGGGACCTTCCTCTTCATCCAGGTGCAAAGCGTTACTATGACGAGCTCTTCGCAAGCCGGCGACAAAGCGGAAACTAGCCCTCCCGGCCGCACCGAAGAGGTTCTACTCAAGCTCATCTTCGCGGGGGCGGCCCTGCTCTCGGCGGCGCAGCTCTGGCAAAGTCTCACCGGCGTCATCGGAGCGACGTTTTTTCGGCCGGCCCACCTCACGTGGATCGTCGTGCTGGCATTGATCCACTACCCCAGCCGTTATCGTCTCTTGGACGTGGCGTTGTCGGTGGTCGCTCTCGTCTCCGGCATTCGACTCCTTGCCTTCGACCATCGAGGGATCGACCATATTCTCTACGGCCTCGCGCCTGTCGACCTCGTTTGCGGGATCGTCTTCGTGCTCGTCATGTTCGAGGCCACTCGGCGCGCGGTCGGATGGGTCATGGTCGCGATTAGCGGGAGCTTCATCCTCTACAGCGCCTATGGAAATTTTCTCCCCGAGGTCATCGCGAATCGCGGGTTCACGTTCGAGCGTATCATCCGGTTCCAGGTCTATTCCGGCGCGGGCTTGTTCGGCACCCCACTAGGCATCGCCGCGGGGACGGTTTTCATGTTCGTGCTCCTCGGGGCGTTCCTCGAAGTCACCGGCGCGGGCACGTTTTTCATCAACCTCGCCTTCGCGGCCGCGGGACGCTTCAGAGGCGGGCCGGCCAAAGCTAGTGTGATCGCGTCCGGAGCGATGGGCTCCATTTCCGGCTCAGCCATCGCGAACACGGTGACGACGGGAGCGCTCACGATCCCGATGATGAAAAAGCTCGGCTACAAACCCGAGCAAGCCGCCGGCATCGAAGCGGCGGCTTCGACGGGCGGACAGATCATGCCTCCCATCATGGGTGCCGGTGCCTTCATCATGGCCGAGTTCACGAATACGGCCTATAACGACATCGTCGTCATGTCGGTCGCACCCGCGCTCCTCTATTTCGGCTGCACTCTCTTGTTCGTCCACTTGATGGCGGTGAAGCTCGGCCTGAAAGGCATGGTGGCCTCGGAGTCTTTGCGCTACACGCTCTCTCGGGGGTGGCACTTCATCGTCCCTCTCATCGCCGTCACTATCTTGCTGCTGGCGAACTACTCGCCGCCTCTCGTGGGCGCGGTCGGGTGCGCGATCGTCGTGCTCACCGGAGCGCTCCGGGCGCATACGCGCGTCACGATTCGCACGATCTTGAGTGGACTCGAGCGGGGCGCGATCATGGCGCTTCCGATATCACTCGCTTGCGCCTGCGCCGGCATCGTCGTCGGCGTGATAGGACAAACCGGCATCGGCTTGCAATTCACCGAGTCCGTCGTCCGCCTCGCCGGAGGGAGCTTGTGGCTAGCGCTCATTATGATCGCGCTCGCAGCCTTCATTCTCGGGATGGGCCTTCCGGTCACCGCGGCCTATATCGTCATCTCGGTCATGGCGGCTCCCGCTTTGAGCGGTCTCGGCCTGCCTCTCGTCGTCGCGCACATGATCATTTTTTGGCTGTCACAAACCTCGAACGTGACGCCCCCCATCGCCCTCGCCGCGTTCGCCGGAGCCGGTGTCGCCGGCGCGCGTCCCATGGAGGCGGCGTGGGAGGCGCTCAAGCTCGCCCTAGGATTTTTCATCATTCCCACGATGATGGCCTATTCCGGGCTCTTGTGGATCGACGGCGTCAGCGGCGTGAGTGTCTTGTGGGCGAGCGCCGTCACCTTGGTCCTCATTTTCGCGTGCGCCTTCGTCGTGGAAGGCTTCGCGGTCATTCGAACGACCCCTCTCGAGAGGGTCGGTCTCGGCCTCGCGGCCGTGTGTCTCATCTACCCATCCGTCATCACTCGATGTTTGGGGATAGCCGCCACCGGTGGCATCCTCGCGTTTCATACCGCTCGCTCAAAAGCCGGCATCCCGGTGCCCAAGGAGGTCTCGTCATGACTCGGACTCAAATCAGTGTGGCCGCCGCGCTGCTCTTCGCTACCGCGCCGTCTAGCGCGCACGCGCAAGCCAGCCCGATCGGCGCGATCGAGAAGGTCAAGAACTATCTGCCTCACATGAGCTGGCCCGAGGTCGAAGCGCTCGCCTCTCGTTCGGACATGGTCATCATTCCAGTGGGCGCTCTCGAGCAGCACGGGCATCAACTTCCCATCGGCACCGATATCTTGAACGGGATCGAGCGCGCAAAGCTCGTCGCCCAACGACGTGACGTGCTCGTCGCACCCATTCTTCTTCCGGGCAATTCGCCCTATCACATGGGATTTCCCGGAACGATTGCGCTGTCTCTGGAGACGATCCAGGCCGTCTACGTCGAGGCCGCTGAGAGCTTGATCCGGCACGG
>JAJCXL010000368.1 GCA_029263435.1 Acidobacteriota bacterium
TTGATCGCGGGCGGCATCGCTTACGAACAGGTGTTCGAGCGCACCTTCTTGCTGTCAGCGCTGTTGATCTTCGCGGTCGCGCTCCTGTCGCTTGGGATAAGAGCCCGTCAAAGGAGGGCTCGCAAGGCGCGGAGCACGTGAAGCGTCGTTTCGAGATCCTCTTCATCGAGATCGTCGGACACATCCGGTGCGAGCTCGATCACGGCTCGCTCTAGTGCTTTGCGCTTGGCTTCGCCTTCGGCTGTGAGGACGAGGCGGGGAGACCGGCGGTGGTCGGGATTGGGCTGATAGCTCGCGAGCTTGGACTCGACGAGAGCATCCGCGACGCGTTGCACGCTTTGGCGGGTGAGCGATAGCCGTCGGGCCAGCTGGGGGATGGTGCCGCCCTCCCCGCCAACGGCAAGAACCAGAGACGAGCCCGCCCGCCCAAGGCCGAAAGAGCGTGCGATCGCCCGCTGTCTCTCGCGATGAGCAGCATCCAGGGAGGCGATCTCCTCCAGCAGGCTTCGAACTCTATTAGGTATTGACAATATACATGCATAATAGCAGCATGCTGTCGATATTTGCTCCACTGCCCCTTTTTTGTGGCAAAAGACCAACCTCCGAAAAGGTCCATAGACTGTTAGAATCCAACCGTGGCTCTCGAACTGACTCCAAAAGACGAAAGCGTTCTTGCCGGCGATCAGGGCAAGGGTCCTCAGATGGCGATGACGATCTTGGCCCGCATGGCTGCGGTGTACGACGCCCCCTCGCTGATGGACATTACAGGAGCTCATATAGACAGCACGATTTTCGTCGGAGATGCCGGGCTCGAGTTCGCGGAGCGTCTGGCCGAGCTGGGAGCGAAGGTGTCCGTACCGTCGACGCTCAACGTCAGCGGCCTGGACGAAGTCCATTGGCGGGAGTGGAACGTTCCCGCGGAATGGGCGGACAAAGCTCATCGCCAGATGAAGGCCTATCAGAGCATGGGGACGGTGCCCACCTGGACGTGCGCCCCGTATCAAACGGAGCACGCGCCGTCGTTCGGCCAGCAGATCGCGTGGGGCGAGTCGAACGCGATCGCCTATGCCAACTCCGTCCTCGGCGCTCGCACGGAGCGCTATCCGGACCTCCTCGACATTTGCGCCGCCATCACGGGACGCGTTCCTGCCGTGGGACTCCATCTCGCCGAGAACCGCGGAGGCGAAGTCGTCTTCGCGCTAAAGGATGTTCCAATGCGCCTCCAAGAGGCCGACGAGCTCTACCCCGTTTTGGGCTACTTGATCGGGCGGCGGTCGAACGATCGCATCCCGGTCATCGACGGCCTGACCCACCCTCCCAGCGAAGACGAGTACAAAGCACTCGGCGCCGCGGCAGCCTCCTCCGGCAACGTCGCCTTGTTTCACGTGGTCGGCCACACGCCGGAAGCGCCCACCCTCGACGCTGCGCTCCTGGGCCGAAAGCCTCAGGAGGTGATCCCCGTCGATCTACCGATGTTGCGAGAGGCGAAGGACGCGCTCGCGACCGGGGCGGGAACTGCCATCGAGCTCGTCGTCCTCGGAAGCCCGCACTTCTCACTCGCGGAGTTCCGGAATCTGTCGGCGTTGGTGGCAGGCCAGAAACGTCATCCGGATGTCGAGCTCATCGTCACGACGAGCCGGGCTATGAAAGAGCTCGCGCGAGCGGTGGGCGCTCTCGAGCCGATCGAAGATTTCGGAGCGCGGATCATGGTCGACACGTGCATCCTCGCGATGCCGTCGCTCCCAAAGAGTATCCGGACGCTGATGACGAACTCGGGTAAGTACGCGTACTACTCTCCGGGCTTACTCGGCACCGACGTCGTCTACGGGAGCCTGTCGGATTGTGTCCGCTCCGCTGCCTCCGGGCGGGTCGAAAGAGATGACTCGTTGTGGCAGGGATGATCCGCACCGACCCCACGGTCCCCGGCGAAGCCCGCGGCATCGCGCTCGTGAGCCCGGAGCCGCTGAGTTTTTGGGGCGGCTATGACGCCACGACCGGGGAGATCGTCGACCGACGCCACCCTCTCAGCGGAACGATCGCTACGGGGCGCGTGCTCGTGATGCCGTTTACTCGCGGCTCGAGCACCGGCACTCAGATTCTTCTCGAGTCCATCCGGCTGGGGAACGCTCCCGCCGCCATCATCAGCAGCCGCACCGATCCCTTTCTCGCTTTGGCGTCGATCGTCGCGGGCGAGCTCTACGGTCGCACCATCCCGATCCTTGCCGCGAAAGAGACTGACTTCACCCGGCTATCGAGCGGCCAACATATCGAGATCCACCAGGACGGGTCCGTGAGCGTCGACTAACTAGATCGTCAAGAACGCCCACTCACGTGTCCAAGGCACGCGCGTCATGAAGACCGCGCCGTCCTCTTGGATCAACAAGATGTCGCTCGGGTTCACCCCGATTCCGTTTTCCTCATCGTAGAGGCCCGGCTCGACACTGAACATCATGCCGGCCTCGATCACGCTGTCGTCTCCGAGTGCGACGAACGGCGGCTGATGGCCCGCGTAGAACTGGCCTTGGCCATGACAGGGTCGGTGATAGATGTAATCCGCCATCCCGGCTTTGATCTGAAAGTCGTGCACTTTATAGGCAAGATCCGAGCATCGCACGCCGGGCCGGGCCTCTTCTTTCAGCAACAGCGCGCTGTCCGTGACGACCTGCCACATTTTCTCGTGCCGAGCCGTGCCAGGCGCGAGGACGTAGTTGCGGTAGCCTTCGCCACCCATTCCGCCGAGCCGGATATCCGTGTTGACGTAGACGGGCTGTCCCCGTTCGATCTGGGAGTAGAAGAACTGGTTCGGATGCGGGTAGGCCGTAGAGACTCCCGTCCTCACGTAGTGGGAGGTAACCTCCATCCCCACCGCCGTATGCGGACGCCCATCATAGTCGACGTCTTCCAGCATCAAAGCGAGACCGTAGGACTGCAACGCTTGGCCGACCTCGAAATCGGTCGCGTCGGTGCCGCGCTCCAGGATGTAGTCGCGCGCGAACGCGTGCACCTCGTCAAAATATCGATAGGCTCTTTGCGTGAGCGCGATCTCTTCGGGCGTCTTGAGGATCTGCATGTCCAGGCACTCTTCCGAGATGTTCACGAACGTCGCCTTCGGCACCGTTTCCGCCGCGATTCTCTTCTGGCCCTCCGTGAGCTCGAAGTCGACCCCTAGAGTCATGGCCTCATAGCCCCGAGCCGCGACCCCCTTCAACATCCATTCGAACAAGTCCACCCGGTTTCCGGTTCGAAGCTCTCCCCGATTGGGGAACCCTCCTTCGGCGTGGGGGTAGCAAAAGTAGTACTCGTTGTCCGTCGCCCACCATGTACGGATCAAGTCACGATCGATGGACGGCGCGAACCAATACGCGGTGTCGACCTCGTCGACCGGAAACAGGACCCAGGTCGACCGCTCGCCGCTGCGACGAAAACACCCCGTGAAGTAGACCTGATTCTGATCGCTTCTCAGCAGAATCGCGTCCACCCCTCTCTCGCTCACGCGTTCTTTCAAGATGCGAGTCCGCCCCTGGTGCCACTCGAGCGGCAATCGATCGTAGCCAAGCGGAGCGGGCTCGGGCTGTCTCGGCTCGTCGACGAGCAGCCGTCGGGAGTCTCCCTCCCGGGCCAACGACCCGTCACCGTCTTCGCGGCGCGAGCAAGCCAGACTCGATGCCGCCGCGCTCGCCGCTCCGAGTGAAAGCCCCATTTCCCGCAAGAACGTCCGTCGCTTTACCATCGCTCAACCCCTCCAACGTCGCATGGTAACCCCAGACCACACCCGCAGGGGAGTTGAAACCACGACCCCTTTGCACGAGAATAGAGTCGCCAGACCCGTCGGGCAATCCAAAAAGAACGTCCTCTTAAGAGGCTCGCGGTGCTTTGGAATACGGAGCGTATCAACGTGAAAGTGCTCGTGGTTCGGGCCGTGGGGCCCATCCTCTTGATCGCCGCGCTCGCCTCGGCTCAAACCGACGACGCGCCCGAAGCCTTACCGGAGACCCACGCATCCTCCGAGCTGGCACCCATCGAATGGCAGCGGCTAATGATCGAGGACAACTGCCTCATGTGCCACAGCGATGCGCTGCAAACCGGCGGGCTCAGCTTGGAGTCCTTTGACCCCGGCGAGCTGGAGCAAAACGCCGAAGTGGCCGAAATGATGATTCGCAAGCTTCGGACCGGGATGATGCCGCCGTCCTACGGGCCCCGGCCGGAGCCGGACGATGTCGCGCGGTTGGCGGTCTCGATGGAGACCCGTCTCGATCAAAGCTACTTCGCGAACCCATTTCCGGGTCGTCGGGTTTTCCAGCGGTTGAACCGGGCGGAGTATGCGAGCTCGATCGACGACCTGCTCTCTTTGGATGTCGACGTCCAGGCCCTCCTTCCTCCCGACACCATCAGTCACAGCTTCGACAACATCGCCGACGTTCAAGGGATGTCGCCTACCCTGATGGACAGCTATCTGCGCGCGGCAGACCAGGTAAGCCGGCTCGCCATCGGCGACGCGACCGCGGAGCCCGCAGACGTCACATACAAGACCCGGCGCACCGCATCCCAGCGCGAGCGGGTCGAAGGCGCGCCGTTCGGAACCCGGGGCGGCTTATCGACGGTGCACGTTTTCCCCGCCGACGGAGAGTACATCTTCAAAGTCCAGCTCCATGGAGATCCCGACGGCTACTTGTTCGGGCGAACGGCGGTAGGCGAACAGCTCGAGTTCTCGATCGACGGTCGGCGCGTCGCCCTTCTCGATATCGACCGCTACTTGTCCGAGACGGAGCCTAATGGGCTCAACCTGGAGACCGAGCCCATCACGATCAAGGCCGGCCCCAAGAGAGTCACCGCCGCGTTTCTCCAAACCTCTAACGCGCCGATACAAGACTTGATGTTTCCGATCGAGCAAACGCTCGCGGACAGCCAGATCGGCAGGGATTACGGGATTACGGCCGTGCCGCATCTTCGCGACTTCGGCATCAGCGGCCCGTTCAACGTCACCGGAGTCTCTGACACGCCCGCGAGGCGCCGTATCTTCACGTGTCGTCCGACCTCCGCGGACGAAGAGCTCGAGTGCACTCAGCAGATCGTCACCCGTCTCGCGACCAAAGCCTATCGGCGACCCCTCGAAGACGCCGACATCGAGGGGCTCATGTCGTTTTACGAGCTCGGCCGCCAAGACGGAGATTTCGAGAGCGGCGTCCGGATGGCGCTCCAGGCCATGCTGTCGAGCCCCAGCTTCATTTTCAGACTCGAATCCACGCCCCGAACGGCAGACGACGGAAACTTCCCCATTGCCAGTATCGATCTCGCCTCGCGGCTCTCGTTCTTCTTGTGGTCCGCACCGCCCGACGATCCCCTCTTGGCGGTCGCTGCCGAGGGGACGCTCTCCGAGCCCGACGTTCTCCGTGCCGAGGTAGAGCGCATGCTCTCCGATCCGCGCGCCAACACCCTGTCCACGCGGTTTGCGGCTTATTGGCTCAGGCTTCAGGATCTCGAGAAGCTCCACCCCGACGCGTTGTCGTTTCCTCACTATGACGCGACCCTTGCGGACGCGATGAAGCGCGAGACAGAGCTGTTTTTCGAGAATCTCGTACGTGAGGACCGGAGCGTGCTCGAGCTGCTCACCGCGGACTACACGTTCGTGAACGAACGACTCGCGCGTCACTACCGGATCCCGAACGTGACCGGAGAGGGATTCCAGCGAGTCTCACTGAGCGGTATCAACGCCCAGCGACGAGGACTGTTCGGCCATGGCAGCATCCTGGCCCTCACTTCCATCGCCAATCGCACCTCTCCAGTGCAACGCGGAAAGTGGGTCATGGAAGTCCTCCTCGGAAGCCCGCCGCCTCCTCCACCACCCGGAGTTCCCGCTCTAGAGGAGACGTCCGGAGTCTCGAGCAGCGGCGAGAGACGCCTCTCCGTCCGCGAGCGCATGGAGCAACACCGCGCGAACCCCGCCTGCAACTCGTGTCACTCCGTCATCGACCCGATCGGACTGGCACTGGAGAACTTCGATGTCACCGGAGCGTGGCGGACGAAGGATGACGGGGTGCCCATCGACAGCGCGGGGCAGCTCTACGACGGCCGACCCATCGAAGGGCCGCTCGGTCTAAGAGACGCCATGCTGACCTATCAGGAGCCGTTTCTCAGCACGTTCACCGAATCATTACTGACCTACGCCCTCGGTCGGCGGGTCGAGCATTTCGACATGCCGGTGGTCCGCAAGATCCTCACCGAGGCCGCGAAAAACGACTATCGCATGTCGTCGTTCATCCAAGAAATCGTGGCGAGCGCGCCGTTTCTCATGAGCACCGTCGCAAAAGCCACCGAAGCGTCGACCCAGCCCGAGGCCGAGCCTTAGTCGGTCGAGCTCGTACAAGTCTCATCGGAGGACCAGCTTCATGTTCGTGACCAACAAACATCTGGATCGCCGGGCCGTTCTACGAGGCCTGGGCGCAAGCGTCGCTCTTCCATTTCTCTCGGCGATGGTGCCCGTGCGTAAGGCCCACGCCGCGCCGGTGGATCCGACCCGACTCGTTTGCATCGAGATGGTGCACGGAGCGGCGGGGAGCAATAAGATCGGACGCGAGCTCAACCTCTGGTCCCCGGCGGCAACGGGCCGCGCCTTCGACCTCACGCCGAGTAGCTTGAGTCCACTGGAGCCGTGGCGCAACGACATCACCATCGTCAGCCACACCGACGTCGCCAACGCCGAGGCGTTCATTCCCCCGGAGATTGGCGGCGATCACTTTCGAAACAGCTCGGTGTTTCTCACGCAGTCCCATCCGAAGCAAACCGAAGGCTCGGACGTCAACGTGGGCACTTCTCTCGATCAAATCTATGCGGAGAAGTACGGCCAGGACTCCCCTATCCCGTCGTTACAGCTATGTATCGAGAACGTCGACCAATCCGGCGGTTGTCTCTACGGCTACGCCTGCGTCTATATGGACACGATCAGCTGGGCCTCGCCGACTCAGCCCCTACCCATGATTCGCGACCCGAGGCTCGCCTTCGATCAACTGTTCGGATCGGGAGGGACCCCGGAGAAGCGCGCCGAAAGACGCAAAGCGAGTCAGAGCATTCTCGACTGGATTCCGGCGGAGGTCGCCCGGCTGAAGGCCCGACTGGGCCCCGCGGACCGTCGGCGGCTCGACGACTATCTCGACAACGTTCGCGAGATCGAGCGACGGATCGAAAAGGTCGAAGAGCGAAACCGCGGCGGCGGCCCGCGAGATCTCCCGGACGCTCCGGTGGGCGTGCCCGATCACTACGGCGAGCATGTCGAGATCATGTTCGATCTCATCGCCCTTGCATTCGTCACCGACATGACTCGGGTGGTCTCGTTCAAGATGAGCCGAGACGTCTCCGGCCGCTCGTTCCCGGAAAGCGGTGTGTTCGAAGGGTTCCACAACGCCTCTCATCACCGCGGCCAAGAGAAAAACGTCATCGCGCTCTCGAAGATCAACCGCTATCACGTCGGACTCGTCCCTTATCTCCTACAAAAGCTCAAAGACGCTCCTGATGGAGACACCCATCTGCTCGACAAGAGCCTGATCCTCTACGGTGGTGCGATGGGCGATCCGAACATTCACAATCACAAACGCTGTCCGCTATTTCTCGCCGGCCACGCTAACGGCGCCCTTGGCGGCAATCTTCACATCCGAGCCGCGGACGGGACGCCGATGGCCAATGCCATGCTGAGCATGATGCACATGTTGAACCTCGAGGAGATCGAGACGTTCGGCGACAGCACGGGAACTCTCGATCTCAACGACACCGGCGAGGCTGCAGGGTAAGGCCATGGAGAGACTCTCCCAAGCTTTGCTCGGCACGCTCGCCTTCGTCTGGCTCATCAGCGCCGGGCCGGTCGACTTGGAGATCAGTAGCTCGCCCGTTGCCGACGCGACCGAGTTGGGCGATCGAGATCGGGTTCGCGCCCTCTTATTGGACGGCGCCGACGTCAACGCCGCCCAGGGAGATGGGATGACGGCGCTTCACTGGGCTGCGGCCAAGAGCGACGCGGCGCTCGTCGACAACCTTCTTTACGCGGGAGCGAACGTCCTGGCGACGACGAGACTGGGCGGCTTCACCCCGCTTCTGCTCGCCGCGAAGAACGGACATGCCGAGACACTCGCGGGTCTTCTCGACTCCGGCGCCAACGCGAATGACCGAACCGTCACCGGGACCTCGGCGCTCATGTTCGCGGCCGCGTCGGGGAACGTCGATGCGGTCCGAGTCTTGCTCGATCACGAGGCGGACATTCACGCCCGAGAATCCACCGGCTCTCAAACGGCGCTCATGTTCGCGGCTGCCCATGATCGCGCTGCCGTCCTCGAGCTTCTGATCTCGGAAGGCGCGGACCCCGGCGCGACGACCGAAGTGATCGATGCCGTCGCCCTCAACGAAGCATTGGACGAAGGGTTCAGAAAAAGACTCGACGACTTGCGCGACGCGCGCGCCGCAGCCGCCGCGAAAGACGACGAGGCCGATACGATCGCTGCCACCGAAGACGACGAGCCGAAAGACGGAAATGGGAAGAACATTTTTCGGAGGCTGTTCGGGTGGATCCTCCCCGGCGGCGGCGAAGAGAAACAACCAGAGCAAGAGCGAAGACAGCGCGAGAGCTACGGCGTGCGGGTCGGCGCCCAAGGTGGGATGACGGCGCTTCTCCTCGCCGCCCGGCAAGGCCACGTGAACTCCGTCGAGACGCTCTTGCGAGCCGGCGCTGACGTCAACCAAGTCGCCGAGGGCAGCCACACGAGCCCGCTTTTGATCGCTACCATGAACGGACACTTCGACTTGGCCCGCGATCTACTCGACAAAGGAGCCGACCCAACCGTCGCGGGAGAGCCCGCGAACGTCACGCCGCTCTACGCGGTGCTCAATCTTGCATGGGCTCCGAGAGCCGCCTATCCGCAGCCGATCGCCCAGAAGCAGCAACGCACGACCCATCTCGACTTGATCGAATCGCTGCTCGATAAAGGAGCCGACCCAAACGTCCGGCTGGCGAAGAAAGTTTGGTTCATGGGCTATAACTTCGACAGGTCCTCTATCGATGAGATCGGAGCGACGCCGTTTTGGCGCGCAGCCTATGGCAGCGATGTCGCTGCGATGAAGCTACTCCGTGCGTACGGCGCCGACCCCAACATTCCCACCACACTCCCCTCCGAACGACCCCCGGTGGCGAGCTCGAGAGCCAGGGAATCGAGCAAGTCCAAGAAAGGACCCCCCGCGAAGATAGGCCCGGGGATGTCACCGCTCCACGGCGCCACGGGCGCCGGCTACGGCGAAGGATTCGCAGCCAACGATCACCGGAACCACCCCGCAGGCTTCATGCCCGCGGTTAAGTATCTAGTCGAAGAATGCGGCGCCGATGTGAACGCGATCGACCAGGACGGCAGCACACCGCTCCATAACGCCGCCGCGCGAGGCGATGTCGAGATGATCGAATACCTCGTCTCCAAGGGCGCGGACGTCACCATCATCAACGTGGAAGGTCGCAGCACGGCCGACATGGCGAACGGGCCGGTCCAGCGAGTGAATCCGTTTCCGGAAGCGCGCGATCTTCTCGTGAGCCTTGGTGCGGTGAACAACAACAACTGCGTCTCCTGCTGAGCGGTCCCAGTCTCGCCT
>JAJCXL010000369.1 GCA_029263435.1 Acidobacteriota bacterium
CGTGGGTGCCGCCCCGTTTCAGCTCGTCCGCGAGCTACTCGTACGCGCGATGAGAGACCAGCTCACCCGACCCACGACTCGTCGCAAGTAGCGCCAAATCGTCCTCTTTCGAGGACGATTCACCGAGCTCCTCTCGCCGGCGATCCAGTCGTTAACTCTCTATTAATTAACACTTTACGCCACTACTTCTCTCCCTGGCACGGGCCGTGCTCTAGATAGGGGTATACAAGGAGGAACAGTCTCATGATGAAGAAGCTCGCTGTTAGTGCAGTGCTCGCCGTCGGACTTACCGGATTTGGGTGCGCGGGAAAAACCGTGAACGACGTCATGGCCGATCCTTCGCGCTACGCCGATAAGAACATCTCGTTGAAAGGCGACGTCGTGGAGAGCTACTCGGTCGCCGGTCACGGCTTTTATCGGATCGAGGATCCGACCGGCAAACTCTGGGTGTTCTCGAACAAAGGGGTGCCGCGACGAGGGGCCCGCGTCAAAGTCAAAGGCCGAGTCTATGACGGGTTCGATATCTCATCCGTGGGCGGTTTTCTGAAGCTACCGGAGGCGGTCAAAGACCGTATCGAGACCGGTTTACTTCTCATCGAGAGGTCACACAAAGCGTCGAGCTAGACATCCCGTCGAGCCCGGCCAAGGAGGACGCCATGATTGGAGCTCACAAGAGATTCTTGACTTCCGCGACTCTAGCAGTCCGTGGTGAAAGTGCGGCTGCATTCGAGGGGCGATGCATCCCGGCTGACTGCGTTGCTCCACCCTCAAATATGCCCAATATTCTCCGTCGTCGCGCCTTGTCAGCCGGGCGCCTCGACCCTCTCGGTGCGACGCCCCACTTTCACCACGGACTGCTAGCCGCCGCGCTCGCTATCTCGTTCGCGCTGACGTCGGCGCCGGCGCCGAAGGCCTCGGCGCCGGCGTCGGTCCCTCCAATCATGGCGCCGACGTCGGTCCCTCCAATCATGGCGCCGGCGTCACCACCTCCGGTCGTGCCAGCGGTAACCGCAGGCACGGAGACCGGATCGGAAGACCCTGCGGTCTCGACCGACCCGCCCCTGGAGGATATTCGCATCCTCGGTGCGTTGCTGCTCGCGCGATTCTAGCGGCCCGCTACCGACGCACCCGATTTTCGAATCATAATGGGGCGAGGCCTCTTTGGACGACGAGTCAAGGATCTTCTGGCACGATCGCAGCCCGACACCCGAATCGATCCCACCGAACGACCACACGTTCATCGGAGAGATCCCCCAACCGCCCGTAAAAGCTCCCGGTCTCTCGCTCAAAGCTCAGTTCATCAAACACTTCGCGCGGATTCGAGAGTGGGTCCAAGCACATTCTCGGCGACCGGGCGTCTCGATGATGGCGATGACCGACGAAGCGGTGCGGGCAGCCGCTTTCGTCGCGACGAGATCCGACCTCGTGGCAACGGCGATCTTGGGCCGGCACTCCAAAGCCGACTTGCATCTGGTTGGCGACGAGACCCTCTCGCTTCGGCACGTCGCCCTCATCGCGTTTCCAAGCGAGGCGGCCGGGCGCTCCCAACGCTATCGCCTCGTCGACTTGCGCTCGGCGACGGCTTTCGTGGACGAGCGGGGCAAGCGTCTCCGAGCCATCGAAGCGGATGGGCCCGCTTTCGTTCACGTGGGCCGTTTCGGGCTCGTTATTTTCGGTACCCATCCATCGGACGAGCCTTGGCCGAACGACGCACGAGCCGGCTGGGACGCTATCCCGGACCGCTTATATCTCGACGAGGTGGAGACGGAAGCAAAGCCACTCCAGTGGGACATGGACAGTGACCGCGCGTGGGAGGTCGACGACCTCCCTGCGATATCCGCCGTCGAGGCGTTCCCTGCGACGCCGGCCGCCGACGCGCCTTCTGCTAGATCGGCCGACGACGCGCCTTCTAGACCGGCGGCCCCGACGATCGTCCATCGCGTAAGCGGACCGCAGATGGTGGTTCACGAGCTCGTCGGTCGCGACGATTCACCGTGCGGCGAGCTGCTCGTCACCTCTCCGCGCGGCGCGGCGACGGTGGTGGTTGGCCGGGACGCGCTCCAAGCCGGCATCTTGTTGGGACGGTCCCGACGGTGTGACGCCGGCCGGGTGTTGTCGGATCGAAAAATCTCGAGAGTGCACCTGCTCATCATCGAGATCGCCGGTGTCCTCTACGCGATGGATACCGCAAGCTCCAATGGTGTGTTTGGCGACGCCCACCGAGAGCGCGCCCGGCGTCTCGAGTCGGGGACTTCCCTGTCACTGAGCGACGTCGCAAAGGTCGAGTGGCGGACGACTCCGGCCGCCCGGGCCTAGCGCCTCCCCCCCGGCTATGCGGGTACGACGGACGTCGCCGTCCGTGCCGTCATTCTCGCCAGTCGCCGTCCTCCACCGCGCGGAAGCTCGTCGGCGGAGGCGCAGGGTGCAGATAGATCTCGACGCGCTCGTCGAGCTCCGGAACGAGAACGGACTCTCGCCAGTACCCGTAGGGCGCCTCGAGCGCGTCGAGCTCTTCGAGCTTCGCTTCGTCGACGTCGAAGACCTCGATCCGGATGGGGCGAGTCTCACCTGCCTCATCGGGGACTAGCATCGGATAGGCCTCGTTCGCGAACATCCGGAACGGAAGGCTCGCGACCAGATCCGCCGTCGGCTCGTAGCCTTCCAAGTGGAGTTGATAGTTCGACAACCCCCGCTTGAGGGTGCCGTAGACCGCGACCTTCCTCATGCGGCGGTCATAGCCCCCATTGGCGTCGAAGGGCCGCGACGGTGGTCGACGCTTGAGTCTTTCGACCAAACGTCGTGTGGCCGATGGGATCGGCTCCCACCCAGCGCTCGTCGGCAGGCTCACTCGAGGGTTGGAAACGGACGTCGCAGCTCACTCGGCTCTCGCCTTCGAGGTTCGTGGTCGCAGCGTGCATCGTATGAAGTCCGAAGACGATAACATCTCCGGCCTCGAAATCTGCCGTCCGCCACTGACCGGCGCCGAGCTCCAACGGCTCGTCGGTAAACCATCCGGTGTCGTGGATGTGGTCGCGATCCACATCGAGCTCGCCGTAAGTTCGCCGGATCGCATCGAAACCGGAGGCCCGGTGAGAGCCTTCGCAGACCGCGAGCGTGCCCTGCTCGACCGGCGTGGGACCGAAAGGGATCCAACACGTGCGAACGCGTGGGCTCCCGCGTCCCATATAGACCGCATCGCAGTGCGCCCCCGTTCCTACCCCAGGGTCGATGGACCGAAGCCATTTGAACGAGAAGGTCGTGACGGGCTCCCCGAGGAGTGACTCGAGGGCATCGAATAGGGCGCGGTGCTCGATCAGTCGTCGAACCGGGCCCTCGAGACGCGCGCGGCGCCTGAGCTCCGCCACGGAGGCACCGGTCGCGATCCAATCGAGGACCTGCTGGCGCGCACCGGTCACCATCGCTTCAGGAAGGACGCCGCGCAAGAAGAGATAACCGTCAGCCTCGAAGCGAGCGCTGAGCGCCTCGGGCCGCGAGAGCAGCGACGAAGATTCATCGAGCTCGTCGAGCTCCGGTCCGGGAAAGGAGACCGTTCGAGACCCGAGTTGGACGACGCGTGGCATGGGGCTAGTCAGGACAGCCCGTCCCGATCCTCACTGGCCGAGGGACGCAACTGGAGGTTTTTCGGTTCATAGAAGCTCTTGTTTGTTTGGAGGCCGAACGTTCTTTTTTTACCACAGGTGCTCGAGGATGTTATGAAAGGGGATGAAGGAGACCCCGATGACCCGTTGGCCCGAATGGACGCTCGCCGGTGGACCGGTTCAGATGAGCGCGCAAACGCTCCGCGATCAGTCACGTCCGGTGCTCTACCACTATGACCCTGCTTTCCTCGAGCTCTATGAACGGACTTGTGATCTTTCGAAGCAAGTTTTCCGCACGGATTACGACGTCGTCCTCATGCACGGCGAAGCGATCTTGGCACTCGAGGCCGCCACCGCGAGCTTGCTGACTCCGGGCGACAAAGTGCTGAATCTCGTGTCGGGAGTGTTCGGGAAATGGTTCGAGCTCTTCATCGACAAATACGGCGGCGAGACGGTGGAGATCGCCGTCCCCTACAACGAAGCGATCGACCCCGACATCGTCCGGAAGACCCTCGAAGAGCACGGTGACATCAAGTTTCTCTCGGTCGTCCATTCGGAGACGCCGTCGGCCACGATCAATCCGGTGGAGGCGATCGGAAAAATCGCCCATGAGCACGGCGTGGTGACCCTCGTCGACACCGTCTCCGGTCTCGGAGGCGAAGTGCTCAGCCCGGAGGACTGGGGCATCGACATCGCGATCGCGGGCCCTCAAAAATGTCTCGGAGGGCCTCCGGGACTATCGATGCTCGCCATCAGTCCGAAAGCGTGGGACACGATGGAGAAAAAACCATCTCCGGTGCGCGGAAGCTTCTTGTCCATCCTCGATTGGAAGGACACCTGGATCGAGAAGAAGAAGTTTCCCTACACACCGTCGGTGAGCCTCATCTACGGGCTCGAGTCCGTCTTGCGACAAGCCCTCGAGGAAGGGATCGAACGGATGGCAGCAAGACACGCGCTCATTGCCCAGGCGTGCCGGAGAGGCGTGGAAGCGATGGGACTTCGACTGTGGGCCGCCTCGGAGTCGATCGCCGCACCGTGCGTGACCGGTGTCGTTTTGCCCGAAGGGGTAACCGACGGCGACCTGCGCGGACGCTTGCGAGACCATTACGGCATCATGATCTCGGGAGGCTACGGCGAGCTCGAAGGGCAGCTCTTTCGGCTCGGCCACATGGGCATCGCGGCGCATCCAGGCTATCTCATCGCTCAGCTCGGACTCGTCGAGCGCACGCTCTCCGATCTCGGGCACCCGATCGAGCTCGGACGGGGGGTCGGCGCAGCGCTTTCGGCCCTCTCGGACTGGGAGCCCGCGTGATCCATCGCCACGTCTTTCTCGCCACCCTCGGCCTCTTGCTGCTGGGAGCACGACTCGCCGAGTCTCGGGTCGTCCGACTCGACATTCGAACGCGAGAGGTGGTTCTCGGCGGGACCCCGTTCGGCCTAGCCGGTGCCTACGAGTCCATCGCCGGCACGGTCCACTTCGGCCTCGATCCGGACCTCCCGGCGAACGCGCTCATCGTCGACCTCGGGCGAGCGCCGCGTAATGCGTCGGGCGAAGTCGAGTTCTCCGCGGATTTCTACTTGCTCAAGCCCGTCGATCCCAAGCGCGGCAATGGCATGCTCTTCTACGAGGCGGGCAATCGCGGTACGAAGCGCATCCTCAGGACCTTTCAGAAGGCCTCCCCCTCGAGTGAGCCTCGGAGTCGGAAAGAGTTCGGAGACGGGAGCCTCATGGCACAAGGGTTCAGTCTGTTGTGGATGGGCTGGCAATGGGACGTCCCCGAGGGCCGCATGCGAATGAACATGCCCATCGCGTCGAACGACGGCGCTCCGATCCAAGGGCTGGTGCGGGGCAACTTCATCGTCGGCGCCGGGGTAAGCAAAGCCTTGGTCGCGGACCGAGGTCATCGCGCTTACCTGCCCGTGCCGGGAACCGAAGCGGAGCACGTGATGACGGTGCGGGATCTCCCGCTCGACCCGCCCGAGGTCGTCGCGCGCGAGCGGTGGCGTTGGGACGAGCCTGGCTTCGTCACTCTCGACGGCGGCTTCGAGCCCGGAAAAATCTATGACGTCGTCTATCGCAGCGAGAATCCGCGCGTCGTCGGGGTGGGACTCGCGGGGACCCGCGATCTCATCAGCTTCTTCAAGCACGACACGAGTGAGGCGAATCCGCTGCCTGGCATCCGCTCCGCCATGGGCTGGGGTGTCTCGCAGACGGGGCGCTTCTTGAGGCATTTCGTCTATCAAGGTTTCAACAGTGACGAGAACGGACGGATCGTCTTCGACGGGATCCTGGATCAAGTCGGCGGAGCGGGCCGAGGCTCGTTCAACCATCGTTTCGGCCAAGCTTCCCGCGACGCGTTGCAGCATTTCAACATCTTGTTTCCCGTCGACATGTTCCCGTTCACCGACGCTGCGACCACCGATCCGGTCACCGGAGAGACCGACGGTTTGCTGCGTCGCGCCGAGCAGACGGAAACGGTACCGAAGATGTTTCACATCCTCACCAACTCGGAGTACTTCAACCGAGCGGGGTCGCTGGTCCACACCGATCCTGGTGGAACCGGTGACGCCATCGTGCCGGACTCGAGCAGGATCTACTTCATCGCCTCGGCGCCACACATCGTCGGACGGTTTCCTCCCGCTCCCTACGACAATCCGAACTTCCTATCGCAAGCGGCGATGAACCCCTTGCGCTACGACGCCGCGATCCGAGCGCTGTTTTACGGGATGGTCGGCTGGGTCAGCGCCAATCAACCGCCACCAGAGAGCATCTACCCCAAGGTTGCGGACGGCACCCTCACGCCTCCGCCTCAGGCCGGCTGGCCGAAAGTCCCGGGCGTCGCGCTCCCCGCCTCACCGCTTGCCGCCTTGCGACTCGATTTCGGCCCGGAGTGGGATCGAGGCATCGTCTCGTTCACCCCCCCGCATGTCGGCGCCCCTTACCCCGCGCTCGTCCCGGCCGTGGATGCGAGCGGCAACGATCGAGCCGGGATCCGACTCCCTGCCATCGAGGTGCCGTTGGGGACCCATACCGGATGGAACTATCGACATCCCGACATCGGCGCTTCCGATCGCTTGTCGAGTGAGATCGGCTCCTATTTCGCGTTTGCGAGAACGCGCGCCGAGCGCGAAGCGAACAAGGATCCCCGGCTGAGTATCGAAGAGCGCTATGACAGTAAGGAGGAGTACATCGGCAGGATCACGAGGGCCGCCTTGTCTCTCGTAGAGCGACGCTACCTGCTAGTGCAGGACCTACCGGAGATCATCGCCGATGCCGAGCGCCACTTCGATTGGGCGAGCTCGCCATGAACGGCGGGGGCACGCTACTCTTCGTGGCCACCTATCTCGCAGCCGCAGGGTCTTCGATCCCGCACCCGCGAGTCGAACAGGACGGACATGACCGAGCGGGCGACTCCCGAGCGGCGGTCGAAGCTTTCGAGAAGTCACTGATCGCGCCTCCCACGCTCCCTCCACTGGATGAAGAAGCGAAGGACGACGGCTCCTTTCCGCCCTTCGTGATCGAGGTCGAGCTCGCCGACGAGAGGATGCTGCCGCTACTCGTGCTCGTCCCACCCGACTACGATCCGTCCAGGCGCTGGCCCGTCATGCTTGCAATGCACGGGGGGCCGACCGACAGCGCTCGCTCGGCATTTCGAGGAGCCGTCCGGATGCTCGATGTGTGGAGAACGTCGGCCGCAAAGGCCGGGTGGGTCGTCGCGGCTCCCGCCATGACGCACGTCGTCGCGCACGCAGCACGCACCGCGGACGAGCTTCCCTATGAGATTCTTCGGGTCGATCACATGGAGTCGCTGCTCGGGGCGCTCACCGCGCGAGTCGCGGTCGACCCGAATCGGTTCGTCTCGACCGGGATCTCACTGGGGTCGAACTTTTCTATCGCTTTCGCCGCCTCTCGTCCCGATCGCTTCGCTGCCATCGTGCCGGTCTCGACCGAGGGCGAGTCTCGCGAGCGGCTGTTGCGCAATCTCGCTCACGTGCCCGTCTTCGTCTTGGAAGGAGAGCTCGACCCGAACATCCGCGACATTCAAGGACCCCGCACGATGGCTCACATCGAGACACGCTTAGGCCACGACATCGTTTATCGGGAGCTCGAGAAACGGGGGCACGAAAGCTTCAGCGCTTTCTATCCGGAAGTGCTCGAGTGGCTCGGCGAAAGACCTCGACGCGCTTACCCACGAGAGATCGTGCGGGTCCCGCATCGCGGTATCGTCCCCGTTGCCAGACGAGTGCACTGGATCGAGTCCGACACCCGCCGCGGTTTGATCCGCGCTCGAGCGACGACGCGACATCGTATCGAGATCGAGGCGCGCTGGGCGCGCTCCGTTCGCGTGTTCTTGACCGATCACCTCGTCGATCTCGACCACCCGGTTCAGATCGTCGTAAATGGTGAGCTGATGTTCGAGGACCGGCTCGATCGCTCCATCGCCTTCGCGCGCGAAGGGGTCGCGGCGACCAACGACCCGGGGCGCGTTTACCCTGCCTCGGTGAGTGTCGACGTTCCAGCGTCTCTCGACAGTCTCGTGCGGGCCCGCGAGCTCGCTGCGAGGTTCGAGCCTCGAGCTCCCGCGGGCACCCTCTCGTTTTGGGAGATGTATGCCGCGCGCGCACTGGAGCGGTGGTTTCCGCCACTCCAGATGGAGACGACGGCGATATCCCTCGAAGCCTCGACCGGGACCGAATCAGCCGGCCTACGGGTCGACGCCATCGCGCCCGGAAGCTTGTTTCACGACGCCGGTGTGCGAGCGGGTGACGTGCTCATAGGCGTCGACGGCGAGCCGTTTTTCTCCGATAGCTCGGTCGAGGAGCTAAGACACTGGTTGATGCGAGAAGCGAGTCCGGTGGCCCGCGACATCAGAGTCGAAGTGAAGCGAGGCGAGGAGGCGCTCGCGTTCCACGCCTCCCTCGCTCTCGACTTCGCGAATTGAAGACCGCACTAGAAGAAGCTCAGCTTCAACGCGACGCTCGCGGTGAAGCCGTCGAGGCGATCGGATAGCCGCCCGGCACCACCAATGAAGCGATAGCCGCCACCGACGCTGAATCTCACCTTCTCCGAGATGTTCAGGATCACGTTGAGCTCGGGCTCGGCGACGAAAAAGCTCGTCGACGCGTCGAACCCGGAGAGATCGGGGTCGGATCTATCGAAATCGAATCGGTCGCCGCCGCGTCCGAACAAGTCGCCCACGAACCCGCCACCTCTACCCGTCGAGCCGAAGTCGATACCTCCTAGGAAATTCCCGGCGCCTCGGAAGTCACGGTCGAATCCGCGGAAGGGCCTGACCGAAGCACTCCCCCCGCCAATGAGACCGCGTACAGAGATGTTGACGAGTGAGCCTTGATTGAGGAAGTACTCGAACACCCCGCCTCCATAGGTCATATCGGTGCCATGGCCGCCCTGGGCCAGCGTATAGATACCCGCACCCACGAGAAACTTTCGGTCGATGACCCACCCACCATAGCCGCCCGCCAAGGTACCGAAACTTCCGTTCACATCGGTGAACTTGAAGTCCGGAGCGAAAAGAAATCCGCTCTCTACATTCCCCTGCATCAGGGTGCTCGTCGCTGGAGCGCCTTGAGCGAACGCACCGGCACTCGCGGCAATGAACGAAACAATCAAAAGAAGCTTCTTCATGATGACTTTGATCCTCCGCCGCAGGAGAGGTGCACCATCCATGCCAGCGCGACCTACCGCGTTGGGGGTCGCGATGTCGCTCCCGGAGGACGCTTTGTCGTTGAAAGCGCACAGCCGGATGACGTAGGGTTTCCGCGTCTTTCAGGAGGCTCGGCCCAATGAACCCTCGTATCTACGTCACGCACTTATCTATCTACCTCGTTCTCGCGAGCTTGCTCGTGGGGTGCCAACCCGTCTCGCCACCCGAAGCCGAGGGAGAGGTAGAGTGGGCCGACAGCGAAGCGCCACCTCCTGGCGCTGCCTGGGACGGCGAGGCGTTCACCTTTCACAAGATCCGTGACGACATCTACCACGCCGTCGGCACCGGCAACCTCACCGTCGGATGCAATAGCAGCATCATCATCAACGACGAAGACGTTCTCATCGTCGACGCTCACATGACTCCAGCGGCTTCGTGGGCGCTCCGACAAGAGCTCAAGAACATCACCGACAAGCCCATCCGCTACGTCGTGAACACGCACTTTCACTTTGACCATGCCCATGGCAATCAGATTTTCCCCGACGATGTGGAGATCATCGGTCACCGATTTACTCGTGACCAGCTCGTCTCGGGAGCGTCCAAACGAGGTCGAGGGTGGGAGCTGTTCGTCGAGAGCGTCCCCGATCGGATCGCGGCCATCGAAGCGAGGATTGCCGAGGAAGAGGATGCCGGCGAGAAAACCGAGCTCGAACGCCAGCTCGGCATCCAGGAGAGTTATCTGGCGGCGACGAACGCGATCGTTGCGACCCCCCCGACGATGACCCTGACCGAGCGCATGACGTTGACGAGGGGTGGGCGTGAGATCCAGCTCCTGTTTTTCGGGAGAGGCCACACCGGAGGCGACGTCGTCGTCTACCTTCCCGAGGAGCGCGTGCTCGCCACCGGTGACCTCGTCGTAAACGGCATTCCCTACATGGGCGACGGCTATCTCGAAGTCTGGGCCGACACCATCGAAGAGCTCAAAAGGTTGGACGTGGACGTGATCCTCCCCGGACACGGTCAAGCTTTCGAAGATCTCGAGAAGCTCGACCACGTGCAAGCCTATATGCGGGACCTGTGGACCCATATCGTCGCCCAGCACGAGGCCGGCGTGAGCGCCGAGCGCGCCGCGCAAACGATCGACATGACTGCGCATGCCGCCCATTTCCCGCAACTTTCAGAGCCCGGTGTCCATCCGCACGCGGTCGAGCGCGCTTACGCGCTCTTAGATGGCACCGAGCAATGAGCGACACGAGAACACCGCCGCGAGCACGATCAGGACGGTGAGCGGCTCCACGATCGCGGGCCGAGGCTCGTATCTCGAGCCAAGCATCGACGACCCCTAACCGCCGCCGACCCGCGTGGCTCCGTGTGGTAATCTCCGCGCGATGTCCGCCCGCCTGTACCTCGGTCTCCTTCTCTGTCTCGTCCCTGTCGCGGTGGGCTCTCAACCCACCCCCATCATCTTCGACACCGATTTCGTGCTACCTCCTGGAGACGATGGGCTCGCCTTGCTGCTCGCGCTTCAGTCGCCCGAGATCGAGATCGTGGGGATCACCACGGTCGCTGGAAACGAGAGCATGGAGCGCGCCACGAGCGACGCGTTGTGGGTCCTGGAACAGACGGGCAACACCGATATTCCGGTCTATCGCGGCGCGAACATGCCGTGGATGCACGAGAAGAGTGAGTTCGCGGTCGCGAATTACGGAAATTGGCACTCGGACGATCCGCCGCCACCGCCGCCGGGAGGCCATGCTCGTCTACGACCCCAGGACGAGGGCGCGGTCGAGTTCATCCTCCGTACGGTCGCCAAGCGCCCCGGTGAGATCGTCCTCGTCGCCATCGGTCCCATGACGAATATCGCGACCGCGATCCGGATGGATCCGCATTTCGCAGCCAACGTGAAGGAGCTCGTCATCATGGGAGGGGCGATTGCGTCGCTCCCGGACGGGGCGGGAAACATCACCCCCAACGCGGAGTTCAACTTCTGGGTCGACCCGGAAGCCGCCCGGGTCGCCTTGCGGTCCGGGATCCCGATCGAGCTGTCGCCTCTGAACGTCTCGCGCAAGACCGCCCTCACGCGCGAGTGGTACGAGAAGATGGTCGAAGGCGACACCGCCATCACACGACTACTGAGAACGACGATCGGCGCTCGCTTCGAGCGCGAGCCGGACCGCGTGTGGCTCATGTACGACCAAGTCGCGATGGCAAGTGTGATCGACCGCAGCCTCGTCTCGGCTCAGGAGCTCTACGTCGACGTGGACGCGAATCACGGGATCAGCTACGGGACCTCCGTCGGCGGCGAGACCCTATGGCCCGGCGCGGAAGGAGCCCAAAAGATGCGAGTGCAGCACGATCTGGATTGGCAGCGCTTCATCGAGCTTTTCGTCGAGCGGATGAATCAGCCGGTGCGCTCCAGCGCCCCGAGGCGATGACGCGCCCAACGGGCCCCGTGATGTATTGATGCGAGAGCTTCATATCCACTTTCAGAGCAACCCCAAAGCTCCCGACGTCTTTCACATGACCCGCGCGCGGTTCAACGCCGCGGCGCGGAGGAGACCGCAGATCGCGTCCCGGGTGAAGTGCACCATCGCGACCGATCGTGCCGGCTTCTACCGTGCAATGAAGACCGCGCACGTCCTCGTCGGCTGGTGGTTTCCGCGCCAGGACTTGGAAACGAAAGCGCCTCACCTGAAGTGGATTCACATCATCGGAGCCGGCATCGAACATCTGCTACCCCTGGACTGGCTTCCCCGGGGGGTACACCTCGTCAACAACAAAGGCGTCCACGCGCCCAAGATGAGCGAGTACGTGGTCATGGCGCTCCTAATGCTCAACAACGCCATCCCGGCGCTCGTGACCAGTCAAAAAAAGAAGCAGTGGAACGAGGTCTTCAGCACGACGATCGCGGGCAAGACGCTCCTCGTCATCGGCGTCGGCCACATGGGTGGCAACGCCGCGAGAAAAGCAAAACAGCTCGGTATGACCGTTCTCGGCGTTCGGCGCTCCGGTCGTCGCCATCGACACG
>JAJCXL010000370.1 GCA_029263435.1 Acidobacteriota bacterium
CGACTCCCGCTCCTCCGATCGGATAACGAGCTCGACTCGATGGTCTCGCGCGAGTCGGGATTTCTGTTCAACAACCTCTTGTTTCTCGTCGCTTGTTTCGCCGTCTTGTGGGGAACCATGTACCCGGTTCTGTCAGAAGCCTTGCAGGGCGAAAAAGCGATGGTCGGCCCGGCCTGGTTCAACAAAGTCAACATTCCCATCGGGCTCGGGCTCCTCGCGCTCACCGGTATCGGCCCGCTACTGGCGTGGCGCAAGTCGTCTCTGGAGAGCCTGAAGCGCAATTTCACCGGCCCTGCGATTGCCTTCTTGGCCACCATGGCCGTGTTGCTCGCTCTCGGAATGCGGCACTTCTACGCGCTCATGACGTTCGCGCTATCGGCCTTCGTCTTGATGACGATTTTCCAGGAATTTCACAAAGGCGCCAAGGCTCGTCGGGCTCACCGGGGCGGTGGTTATTGGGCCGCGCTCGTCGATCTCACTTTCGTGAACACCAGGCGCTACGGGGGCTACATCGTTCATTTCGGGATGGTGCTGATCTTCATCGGTGTCGCCGGCATGGCGTTCGATGTCGATGCCAAGGCGGACCTCAAGCCGGGCGAGTCCATCTCTATTGGTACTTACGACGTCGAGCTCATCGGATTGAACGAAGGTGAGACCCCGAACTATACGTGGCTTTCCACGGAGCTCGAGCTATCGAAAAACGGCCGCGTGGTCGGGCGCTACGAGCCTCAGAAACATCTCTACATCGCGAGCCAGCAGCCAACCTCAGAGGTCCGCCGCCACGCGACCTTCGTCGAAGACGTCTATCTCGTCTTCGCGAGCGTTACCGATGACGACCGGGCCACCATTCAAGTCTTCGTCAAACCACTCGTCCGGTGGGTGTGGATTGGCGGCATCGTCATGTTTCTCGGAACCGTCGTGACCCTCGTCCCCGGACGCCGCGAGCTCAAGCTGGTGCAGAAAACCGAAGCCGAGAAGAAACGCGCGACGAAAGTAAAGAGTGCCTATGAAGTCGCTTAGCATCGCATTGTTCTTGGGCCTCGTGCTGGGCTCCGCAAGCGTTCTGATCTCCCAGGAACGGCCTCATGGACCGGAGTTCAGAGCCGCCGGCGACGCGTTGATGTGTCAATGCGGTTGCGGGGCCACGATCTCCAACTGCTCGATGGATCGCTGTCACTCCGCGGAGCCTATCCGCGAAGAGATCTGGGAACGCCTCCAAAACGGTGAGAGCATCACCGGCATCGTCGACGTGTTCAAGGAGCGCTACGGGCTCATTATCCTGTCGGCGCCTCCCGCCTCCGGCTTTCATTTAACCGCTTGGCTCGTTCCTTTGTTCGCCCTCATCCTCGGCGCATTCGCCACTCGTCACGTCCTTCGTTCGTGGACTCGACAGAGCGCTCCTGCCGTGGCCGCTACCCCGATCACGTCGATGGATCGGGCTCGTATCGAGAGAGAGCTCAAGGATCTGAGTTGATACTGGCTCTGCTCGCCACTTTGGGAGCGATCGTCGTCGCCTTCGTCTTGTTGCCGGTCTTCTCCTCGGAGGCTCCCGGCACTCGGTTCGGACTCGACGAGGTCGAGCGCGAGCAGGTGGATCTGTCCGATGCGAAGAACCGCTTGCTCGACGCGATCAAAGATCTGGACTTCGAGAAAGACGCCGGCAAAGTGAGCGACCAGGACTACCAAGCGGCGCGCGACGACTACATGGCGCAAGTCGCGGCCGTGATGGCGCGGATCGACGAGCTGGCTCCGGAGCCCGCGAAGAAAGCCGAGGCGAAGAAGAGCGACGCCGGCAGACCGAGTGTCGCCTGCCCGAGCTGCAAGGAGACCAACCCCCAAGGATCGAAGTTCTGTCTCGAATGCGGCACCGCTCTCGCGACCGAAGCTCCACCCTGCGCTTCGTGTGGAGAGCCCTTGCCGGCCAAAGCCAAGTTCTGTGTCGAGTGCGGGACGAAGGTCGGAGCAGGAGTTTGAGAACCGCCTGGGTCGGGGCTGTTTGTCTCGCCATCGCCGCGAGCGCGTCTGCACAGCCGAGAGGCGGCATCGTGCAAGCCACGCTCACGAACGGCACCACCGGTGCTCCGGGCTCGGCTGAGAAAGTGACGTTGTTGCGCCTCGGCGGAGATATGACTCCAGTAAAAGAGCTCGGCGCCGTCACCGGCAGCTTCGAGATCACGGGGATAGAAGTCGAAGGCGAGCGGCCGATGCTTCTTCAAGTGACGTATGGCGGGGTCAACTACAATCAGCCGGTGAATTTCGGTAGAGGCTATGAAGCCGTCACCGAAGTCACCGTCTATGACGCGTTCGACGCGTGGGAGGATCAAGCGCTCGTCGTCACGACATCCCGGTTTCTCTATCGACGAGAAGGCGACTCCCTTCTCGTCGACAAGGTCTTCGTGGTGGAGAATCGATCGTCGCCGCCTCGTACTTATTACAATCCGGAGGGGACGTTTCGCTTCAATCTCCCCACTGACGATTTGATCGAGATGGGCGCCATCACCGCCTCCAGCGCGCTTGGGGTCCCGGTGCCGCAATCCGCGTCTCCGCTTGCCGACGGTTCCGGCTTCGTCACCAAGACCGCGTTCAAGCCCGGAGAGACTCAGTTCGCGATCTCCTACGAGGTCCGCTACGAGGGCGCAACCTTCACCGCGAACGGACAAGCTTTTTTTCCGTTGGCCGATCTGCTCGTATTCGTCGCCCCTCCAGACATCGAGATCGATGCGCCGGGATGGGAGCTCTTGGGCATCGAGCCCGAAGGGCGATTCGCCGCAATGCGATTGTTCAACGTCTCTGCTGGCGATCCCATTCGTTTCACGCTCTCAGGCGGCAGCGTCACCGCTCCCCCGTTGACGTCGTCCGCAGGCGGTGGCGGAAGCGCTTCTCAGCAGACGGGCGCGAGAGGCACTCTCACTCGCATTCCCGACACCACCCGAGCATCGAAGTGGGTCATCGTCGTCTTGATGGCAGCCGCGCTCGGATTCGGTCTTCTCAGAACGCTCTGGCCACCGACCCCGCATCGGAGCTGACGTGCTCGCGGCTCGGCGCGTCACCAAGCAGTTCGGCCGCGCCACCGTCCTCAGAGACCTGGACCTGACCCTCGAGCCGGGCCGGCTCCACGTGCTCTTTGGTAGAAACGGTGCTGGTAAGTCGACCTTTCTGAAGATCGCGGCGATGTTGGTGAAGCCGAGCTCAGGGGAGCTCTCCTACGACGGTCTGCTCGCCGAGGACCATGGAAGCACCATTCGCCAGACGCTCGGATTCGTCGGCCATCACAGCTTCGTTTATGACGACTTGACGGTCCGTGAGAACTTGGAGTTCTTCGGCGAGCTCTACGGCCGCACCCGTAACATCAACGAGCTCTTGGAGTGGGCGGAGCTCTCCTTACGACAAGACTCCATCGCCCGCAGCCTTTCTAGAGGGATGCAGCAACGGCTCGCGATAGCGAGAGCGGTGGTGCACCGACCTCGACTGCTTCTTCTCGACGAGCCCTTTACCGGACTGGATGCGCGCTCCTCCGAGCGATTGATTGCTCTATTGGGCGACATGAGGGAAACGGAGACGACGATGGTGGTCGCGACCCACGATATCGAACGGGGGCTCGCGCTCGCCGAGCGGGTCTTGGTCATGGAGGCGGGCAGACTGGTGTCGGACCGAGCGGATATGGCGGCCGGGGAAGTACGGGACCTGCTGATGGAGACCGGCGGAAGGTGAAGAGCTCTTTTGCGCGGGTCGCCATCGCGATTCTTCGCAAGGACATCCGCCGCGAGCTCCGGACGAAGGAGACGATCTCGTCGATGTTCGTCTTCGCGGTGCTGGTCGTTCTCGTATTCAATTTCACCCTCGCCCTCGATGAGTCGAGAGCACTCGAGCTCGGCCCCGGTATCTTGTGGACCGCCTTCGTCTTCGCGGCCACGTTGGGCCTCAATCGCAGCTTCGCCGCCGAGCGTGAGAACGAAAGTCTGTCCGGTCTTTTGATGGCGCCGGCGGATAGGAGCGCCATCTATTTCGGAAAGCTCGCATCGAACCTCCTGTTCATGCTTACGATGGAAGTCTTCCTGCTGCCCGTATTCGCGGTCTTTTTCAACCTCGACGTGTGGGAAGTGCTTCCGGGAGACAATCT
>JAJCXL010000371.1 GCA_029263435.1 Acidobacteriota bacterium
AAATGGTGATGCCGGGCGACAATACGAGCTTGGCGATCGAGCTGGGTACGCCCATCGCGATCGAAAAAGGACTGCGCTTCGCCATTCGCGAAGGCGGTCGTACCGTCGGCGCCGGCACCGTTACTGAAGTTATCGAATAGGTTAGCGAAAGGGAAAACACGGCATGTCGCTTGGTAGCTTGTCTTTGGCCTGCTCCGAGTGCAAGCGGAGAAACTACTCGTCTGCACGGTGCAAGAAGAAAGCGACCGAACGACTGCAGCTCAAGAAATATTGCCCATTCTGCCGGATGCACGTGCTTCACAAGGAGTCGAAGTAGGCCAGTAGCTCAATTGGCAGAGCACCGGTCTCCAAAACCGGGGGTTGGGGGTTCAAGTCCCTCCTGGCCTGCCAAACAGGGGACGGCGCGACGCGGGCGAGGGTTGACCGAGAAGGTGACGATTTGAAAATTGTGAATTACTTCAAACGAGCGAAAGCATTCCTCGTCGAAGTTCGCAGCGAGTTCAAGAAAGTCACGTGGCCGCCCCGGCGGGAGGTGTACGGGACGACATTGGTCGTCATTGTTACAGTGTTTTTCTTCGGGTTCTATCTCTACGGACTCGACGTGGCCATGTCTTATCTGGCGTCCGGTTTGACGCGTCTCGTGGGAGGCTAGATGACGACCACAGTGTCGAAACAGTGGTATATCGTGCACACCTATTCCGGTTTCGAGAAAAAGGTGGCCGAGAGCTTGAAACAAAGAGTCCAGGCCTTCGAGCTCGAAGATCAGATCGGCGAGGTTCTCATTCCGACCGAGGACGTCGTCGAGATGAAGGGTGGCAAAAAGGTCGTCAGCGCCAAGCGGTTCTTCCCTGGCTATGTGCTCGTCCAAATGGAGATGAACGACGAGACCTGGCATGTGGTCAAGAACACGCCCAAGGTCACCGGCTTCGTGGGCGCCGGGCAAAAGCCCGCGCCTTTGACCGATGAGGAAGTCGAGCAGGTCATCCACCAGGTAACCGCGGCGGCGGCGGAAAAACCGAAGCCCAAATATACGTTCGAGTCGGGCGAGACCGTTCGCATCATCGACGGGCCGTTCAGCAATTTCTCGGGGACGGTCGACGAGGTCAACTCCGATCGCAACACGTTGAAAGTCATGGTCACGATCTTCGGGCGCTCCACTCCAGTCGAGTTGGACTTCCTGCAAGTCGAGAAAACTTGAATCGCGCCACGGTGCATCGAAAAGCGCCACTCAAGGTCGCCAGTTTTTTAAGCATTTTAGTAGACGTCGAAACGGAAATGAGACATGGCTAAGAAAGTCGTCGGTATCATCAAGCTACAAATCCCCGCGGGGAAGGCCACGCCAGCGCCGCCGGTGGGTCCTGCGCTCGGCCAGCATCAAGTCAACATCATGGACTTTTGCAAGGCCTACAACGCCAAGACGGCCAAGCAAGAGGGATTGATCGTCCCGGTCGTCATCACGGTCTATCACGATCGTTCCTACAGCTTCATCACCAAGACGCCCCCCGCCGCGGTGCTCCTGAAGCGCGCGGCAGGCATTGCCAAAGGCTCGGGCGAGCCGAACCGCAACAAGGTCGGTACCGTCACGGATAAACAAGTCGAGGAGATCGCAAAGAGCAAGATGCCCGATCTCAATGCGGCCGATATCGAGGCGGCGAAACGCATCGTCGCGGGCACTGCCCGCAGTATGGGGCTCGAGGTCGTGCCCTCCTGACGCGATCGGCGAGAGATACGAAACCCTTGATGACAATCGGCGGAAGCAAGACATCCGCGAGCGAGAGAGAGCTGAAATGTCCGGTAAGAAATATCTGAAGGCGAAACAAGAGGCTGGGGAAGAGGCGTCCGAAAGCCTCGAGCACGCCCTCGCTCGGGTTAAAAAAGCCAAATATGTGAACTTCGACGAGACCGTCGACCTTGCCATGCGTTTGGGCGTCAACCCGAAGCATGCCGATCAGATGGTACGAGGCACCGTCGTCTTACCGCATGGTCTGGGCGTTTCGCGCCGCGTTTGTGTCATCGCGAGCGGCGAGAAGCTGAAGGAAGCGGAAGACGCAGGCGCTGATATCGTCGGCGGAGAAGAAATGGTCGAAAAAATCCAGAAGGGTTTCATGGATTTCGACGCCCTGGTCGCGACGCCCGATGTCATGCGGGTCGTCGGCAAGCTGGGCAAAGTGCTCGGGCCCCGAGGACTGATGCCCAACCCGAAAACCGGCACCGTCACCGTCGACGTCGCGAAGGCCGTCACCGAGATCAAAGCGGGCAAGGTAGAGTTCCGCGTTGACAAAACTGCGATCGTGCACGCTCCCGTAGGCAAGATGTCGTTCTCGGAAGAAAAATTGCAGGACAATCTGCAAGTGCTGATCGATACGGTGTTGAAAGCCAAGCCGGCTGCGACCAAAGGTAAATACGTCAAGAGTATTTGTATCTCGTCCACGATGGGGCCTGGGATTCGTATCGATCCGGCGGCCGTAGGCGCGAAATAAGCGAAATGTCAGAACCGGACTCCATGTGAGCCGGAGACTCGAACAGACTCGAGAGGTACGAAGTGGATAAGACACAAAAACAAGCGCAAGTCGAAGAGATGCACGCGAAGGTCGATTCACTCGCGGCGGTATTCGCGCTCGACTATCGCGGATTGAACGTCACCGACGCGACCGAGTTTCGCCGGCAGGTGAGAGAGTCGGGAGCGAGCTACCGCGTCGTGAAGAACACGCTTCTCAAGCGTGCGGTGGGCGATACGCCTCTCGCGAGTTTAGAGTCGCATCTTCAAGGAATGACGGGGCTCGCCTACACCGAGAACGATCCGGTGGCGTTGGCGAAGACTATCCACGATTTCATGAAGGAGGTCCCCGCGATTGTTTTCAAAGGGGGCATCCTCGACGACAAGGCAGTGGACGAGAGCCAGTTCAAATCCCTTGCCGCGTTGCCGAGCAAAGAAGCGCTACAGTCGCAGTTGCTCTCTGTCCTCCAAGGGCCGATCCGCAACCTGTTGGGAGTGCTACAAGCGCCGGCGCGCGATCTGATTTTGGTATTGAAAGCGAAAGCGAACCAAGGTTGAGGACGGCGACACGCCGTGGCTCGAAGCCGACTGGAAACATCTTTTAATAGAACGAAGGAGTAGAAAATGGCAGATCTAAAAGAAGCGGATGTGATCGAGTTCATCAAAGGCATGTCGGTCCTGGAAGTTTCGGAACTGGTCAAGAAGCTAGAGGACGAGCTTGGAGTCCAGGCTGCGGCAGCGATGCCGATGGCAGCTATGGGAGCCGTTGCCGGAGGCGGCGGTGATGCGCCCGAAGAGAAGACCGAGTTCGACATCATCCTGACGGCGATCGGAGACAAGAAGATCAACGTGATCAAGGCTGTCCGCGAGGTCACGAGTCTCGGCCTCAAGGAAGCGAAAGATCTCGTGGAAAGCGCTCCGAAACCGATCAAGGAAGGCATCACCAAAGAAGAAGCCGAAACGATAAAGAAGAAATTCGAGGAAGCCGGAGCGCAAGTGGAGCTGAAGTAGCTCTTGTCTGAAAATCGAATGCCGGGCCAAAAGGTCGCATCTGAAGGTGCGCCTCGTGACCCCGAGTTGCCGTACACAGCCGAACCGGATAACCCGGACAGGCACCGCGACATTTTGAGTGCGTTGCCCAACTCCGTCCGGTGCGTCGGTAACCAGCCCATCGAATCGAAAAAATTACCGAAGTTTGTAAGGGCCCCAAGGGTCTTTGGTTACGAAACACCAGAAAGCCCGTGAGCGCCATAAGGGCCTACAGCCATGAGGGATAGATAAGTGCAGACAGTTGCCGTCAATCCATATAGGGACCGGCTCGATTT
>JAJCXL010000372.1 GCA_029263435.1 Acidobacteriota bacterium
GCCGGCCTTGGCCCCGAAGAAGGAGCGGGTCGAGGCGATCACGAAGTCCGCTCGAAGAAATCGAATATCGATCGCGCCGTGCGGAAGAAACGAGCTCCAGTTCAGGACCAGGGAGCTGTGATGCTGTTGTACTCCGAGGCACACCGGGAGCAGCTCGACAATCGAGCCGAGCGCGCTGGAAGCCTTGGACATCACGACGAGGCGAGTCCGGTCGGAGAGAAATTCCGAGAGTCGATCGGTATCGATGCTCCCGTTGGGCCGTTTGATGGGCCACCGACGCACGGATGTGCCGTTTCCCGCCAGGGCGTCCCAGTCGGCGAGCCCGGTTTCATCATCGAGCTCGGTGGTCACTACTTCATCACCAGCTTCGAAGCTCTTCGACAGCGCAAGGCTCAAGCGCTTGGAGAGCTCCGACGCGTCCGCGGCGATGAGAATCTCTTCGTCCGCCCATTCGGCGTTCGCGTTGAGGAAAAAAGCGAGACTCTGTCGCGTCTCCGCGAGAAGTGCTTCCGCATCTCCATCGAAGGGAGCGGAGGCAGCCGGCACCGTGGCCAAGTGCTGCGGGGTGAGTACGTTATCGAAAAAAACGTCGCTCGAATCCTTCAGGGATGGAAAACATCCGCGGACGTATTCGAGAGGGAACTTCATGCTGACTCCTCACCAAAAAAAATCATCGACGGCGGCCAACACGGCCGTGTCGAGCCCTAGAGTATAGTACGTTCGTATGGCCCGAGACCCAGGACCGAACGGCCGTCTCCCTTCCTTGCTCCCTGCACCGGAATTGAGTTTTCCGCAGCAGTACGAAGCAGGAATGCGCGACGCCGTCCTCATCGATCGCAGCGAGCTCACGATACTCGACGTCACCGGCGCCGATAGCGAACGCTTTCTACATAACTTGCTCAGCGCCTCCGTGAGCGGCCTCTCCGAGGGTGCGGGCACTGAAGCGACACTTCTCAACAACAAAGGAAAGCTCGTCGCGGTTCTCACCGTCCTTCGCGATGGCGAACGATTCCGCCTCGTGACGGAGTCGATTCGAGCGACCGCGCTTAGAGACGGGCTGGATCGATTCATCATCGCGGACGACGTGACGCTCGAGCTTCGACCTCTAGACGACGCAGCCCTTTCCGTCGAAGGACCGAAGGCCGCCCGAATTCTAGCGGAGGCTCTCGGCGAGAACGCGACATCGCTCGAGCGCCTCGGACATCTCGGACATCGCCGATATGGATCCTTGCACGTCGTCTCGAGACGACACGATCCCAGCCCGCGCTTCGACCTGTTCGGCTCGGGCGAGTCCGTGACCGAGACGATGAAACGATGCTTAGCCGCGGGAGCGAGCGTAGGGGACGAGCAGCTCGCAGAGATTCGCCGCATCGAAGCCGGTCGTCCTCGGTTCGGCGTCGACATCGACGACTCCCACATGCCTCTCGAAGCCTCCCTCGATGAAGCGCTCGATTTCGACAAGGGTTGCTATATCGGCCAGGAATACGTCGTCCGCCTCGCCCACCGGGGTCAACTCCAAAAAAAGCTCGTCGGGATCTTGATCGAGGGGAGCACGCCACCCGATCTCCCCGCACCCGTCCATTTCGAAGATCGACACGTCGGTCTCGTCACCAGTGCTCGATACTCCCCCTGCCTCGACGCCGTCGCCGCGCTCGGCTTCGTGAAACGCGACGCCTTCGCGCCTGGAACCCGGGTGGAGGTCGGATCGGAAGGCAGCTCGCGAAGTGCCGACGTCACCGAAACACCGTTCGTCACGACAGAAGATCCCGCCGGAGCTCGAGAGTGAAGCCTCTTTCGAAAGTGCTAGGATAGTGTCAAAGGCTCGTCCCTCCTCTCAGCCATGACGAACCGCTTTTCGAACATGAAACCAGAGCGCATCTCGTGATCTCACAAGGTGCTCGAGCGGATTTCACCGAGCTCGTCGCCTCCCTCGAAGACGGTTTCCAGCTCGACCGCGCCGCGCTCCTGATAGCTGCCGAGGAGTATCCCGAGCTTCCGATCGATTGCTATGTCGTGGAGCTCGACGTCCTGGCGCAACGGGTCGTCGAAAAACTCCATCCCGACGCCGGCCCCCACGAAGTGCTGCGCCGGATGCGCCACGTTCTGGTCGAGCAGGAAGGGTTCTCGGGAAACCCGAACGACTATTACGATCCTCGAAACAGCTACTTGAACGACGTCCTCGATCGCAGGGTCGGCATCCCGATCGCACTATCGACGGTCTATCTCGAGATCGCTCGACGGATCGGATTCCCGCTGCACGGAGTCGGCTTCCCCGGACACTTTCTCATCAAGCACCCCGGAGCAGACGGCGATATCGTGATCGACCCCTTTCATGGCGGCAAAGTGCTCGAACATCGTGACCTCGAGTGCCGGATCCAGACCATGTTCAAGGGACGAGTGAAGAACGACGCCTCGTTGCTCGATCCCGTCACACCGCGCCAGTTGCTCTTTCGAATGCTGGGTAATCTGAAATCGATTTATATAAGAGCGGGAGATTCGACCCGCGCACTGGCCGCGGTCGAGCGGATGATCCTGCTCTCGCCGAGCCACCATCGCGAACAACGTGATCGAGGGGTCTTGCTGACCCGACTCGACCGGCCGCTCGAAGCTCTGCAAGCTTTGGCGCTCTATCGAAAACTCGTCCCCCAAGCGTCGGACGCCGAAAGGGTCGACTCCATGCTCGAGGATCTGAGGCGCCAAGTCGGAATGGCCAACTGACCACGAGGTAAGCTCCGGCTCAGTTCACTCTCACGCCCAGTACGCAGTATCGGTCGCCCGCGAACCGCACTCCGGTGAAGAGTGGCGCCCGCGTTCCCTCCGCCGGTCTTCGAGTCTCCCGGGCGATCTATCGTCTCGCATCGTTGGAGTGCCCGACATCACAGCTATCGATTCTAAGAAGGGTGTCGTGAGCCCATTTGTCTCCGTGGCGCCTGAGACCGATCGCGCCACCGCCACTCGTCTGCAGATGGATCGGGGTCTTGATTTTCCGGGAATACCGATGGGGTCGGCGAGGTATTCCGGTCTAGACAACGCGAGCTACGCTCGTCACTAAGGAGATGACTCATGAGACATCTGATCCACCTAGCCTGCGTACTGCTGGCTGCAGCACCGTCCGGGATGGGCGCTGAAACCGCAGCGGTGTACCAATCTGTAGGGACATCGACACAACGAGTGAAACTAGAATTGGTCTTCTCGACCGAAGGAGGCGGAACCGCGGTCGACTCGTCGGTCACGATGGAGGTGTCTTCCAACGGCGATCCGTCAGAGTTGAGGATCGGGACTGAGGTCCCGGTGCCAGTTACGTATTCGCGAGACGCGAGAGGCGACACGGAGGATGCGCCGGGAGCGCCCAAGGCGAGCTTCCAGTACCGAAATGTCGGGACCAACCTCACTGTCCTTGCTCGGTCGCACGAAGATGGATATCGACTTCGGGTCTCCCTGGAGCTGAGCACGATTCTCGGGAATCAGCAGATCGCCGGAATCGACTTGCCGAGGTTTCGCACATTCAATCTCCGTGATGACATCGTGCTACGAGATGGTGAGAGCGCGGAGCTTGCCTCGGCGACGGACGTGGATACCGGCGAGATCCGCCGCGTGAGAATCAGCCTGGAGGTCGTCCGCTAACCCGCCTAGATTTTTAGATTCCGTTATCCGCCCTCGCCGGACCAGCGAGCTCGCTCCGTCAACCTAAACCACTGGTCGGCATTGACGGCCGCCAGCGAGGCGCTTGTTGTCGGGAGTTCGTAGCCTGCCCGCTATCCGATATGGAGATCGCATGCTATTCTCGATAGTCTCCTATTTTCGCGGACTGAGAGGTTTCGTGAAGAAACTATCGACCTGGATCGCGTTTGTCTCCTTCGCCGGTTTTTGTGTTTTTAGCGTGCAGGTGAAATCAAACGTGGCAAAGATCGAGGCGATCGACGCGTTCAAGGGATCGCTCTCCTACGGCGCGAGCCCACCCGCCTTCGAGCTTCGCAACCTCGACGGTGTGCAGCACAGCTTGCAGGAAGAGGTCGATGGCGGCAAGTTGGTCCTCGTTAACTTCTGGGCCACTTGGTGCCAGCCGTGCCGCCTCGAAATGCCGCTGCTTGCAAAGCTGCACGAGCGTTACTCAGCGGACGGCCTTCGTATCGTCGCCATCAACGTCGGCGAGGACCCGGCTACGGTGGCACGCTTCCTGACTTCAAGGCCCGCACCGTTCACCATCTTGTTGGATCCTGAGAGTGTTGTCGCCACCCGCTATCGCGTCGAAGCGTTACCTACGACCATACTCCTCAACGACCAAGGCAATATCGCCGGAGTGGAAGAGGGACTCGACCCGTATATGAGCTACCGTATCGAGTCGGAGCTCGAGGCAGCCGAGCCCGAAGACCCCTAATGCACGTTCTCGAGGTCGAAGGCCTCACGAAACGCTTCCGCTCGGGCTGGTCCAAGCGGATGGTCGACGCCGTTACCGAGCTGCGTCTCAGCATCAACGAGGGCAGCGTCGTTGCGTTCGTCGGGCCGAACGGAGCGGGCAAGACCACGACGCTGCTGATGATGCTGGGGTTTCTCAGGCCTGACCGCGGGACGGTGTCTATCTTCGGGGAGACTGCCGGTTCGCCGGCCGCTAAACGACGCCTCGGCTTTCAGTCCGAGATCTTCTATTCGTACCCGTTTCATACCGCGCGCCGAGCGCTGGGCTTCTACGGTCGCCTGTCCGGGATGTCCGAATCCGACCTCGCCAGCCGCGTGCCCCCGATGCTCGAGCGGCTTGGACTCGCCGATGCCGCCGAGCGGCGCGTGTCAGGGTTCTCCAAGGGAATGATGCAGCGATTGGGACTGGCACAGGCGCTCCTTCATGAGCCGGAACTGTTGCTGTTGGACGAGCCCACCACTGGCCTCGACCCCGAGGGGCGAAAGCTCGTTGCGGACATCATCGCCGAGGAAAAGGCGCGTGGACGAACGGTGTTCTTGAGCTCTCATATCCTCACGGATGTAGAGCGAACGTGCGATCGAGTTGTCATGATCCGCCAGGGCACGCTCGTACTCGACAAGAACCTCAACGAGACGACCCAATCGGAACTGTGGGAAGTCGCGCTGTCGGAACTCAGCGATGACGGTCTTCGCGAGCTGTCGGCCGGCGGATTCTCTCCAGAAGATGCTCGCGAACCACTCGTCTTTCGCTGTGACGCAGAGCGGAAAACACATCTTCTGAATCGGGCGACCAAGAACGGCTGGCAAATTGTGACCGTCCGCCGTATCGCCGAGACGCTCGAAGAGCTGTATATGAAACACCTCGGGGGCTCCTCCGATGGCTAGTCGTTTCTTTACCTTGGCCAGCAACAGCTTCGAGGAAGTGCTACGCAGAAAAGTCGTCTACATCCTCGTTTTCGTCGCGCTGCTGCTCGTCATCCAAGCGGGATACGGCTTCGTGTATATGAACCTGGCGGAGTCGGCGGGAGAGCTCGAACTTCTTTCGAACATGCGGGGTCGATTCGTATTGACCCTGTTCGAAATGATCCAGTTCTGGGGGGTCGTTCTCGCCGTGTTCCTGGGCGCGGTGGCGATCTCGACCGAAGTCAAGAACCGTACGATCGTTCCCGTTCTGAGTCGGCCCGTCAAAAGATCGACGTTCTTCCTGGCGAAGTGGGCGGGCACATCCGCGTTTCTCTTGGGGTTCGTTGGTGTCGGAGTGCTCGTCGGCGCCGGGATCGCGATTTACTGGGAGCTGTACCCGTCCACACTCTTTGGATTGGGAGTCGCGGAGCTTTTCTTGACGGTGGTTTTGATCTCAGCGGTGAGCATCGCGCTGTCCACTGTCACACACCCCGTGGCGGCCGGTGGCGGCGCATTCTTCGTCGCGTATATGGGAGGCATGGCCGACGGATTCAGCCAGCATCCGAACGCGTTGCTGCGAGGGCTGGCGCTCGGGGCTCGCTATCTGTCTCCCGCTCATTCACCGGAACCCTTGCTCGAGAGCGGTCTTCTCAAAGGATTGGTCGATCCGGATTACGCCCTCTACGCGTCGGTGTTGGCGGAGAATGCCGGCTACACGGTCTTCACTTTGCTCGCCGGTGCAGCCGTTTTCGGTTATCGAGAGATCCGCATCCGGTGAGGAGTAAATGAAGAAGAAAATCGAAATTGCCGTTCTCCTCGTCCTCGCCGTTGTCTTGGGTTACTACGGTTACCAACGGATAGGTATCCGCATGGGAGGAACGCCGTCATCCTTCGAATCGCCTTACGCCACCGAGGAAGACTGGATGCTCGACAACATTCTTCGGGACATTGCCGAAACCGCGGCCCAAGCACGCGGAGTAGACCCGCAAGACGTTCAGCTGACGTTCGAGCGTGCGCCTTCCGGACCACTGGATTTACCGACGGTTTCTCTCGCGGCAAGGGTCGGAAGCGCGAGCTGGGAAGGCACGCTGGCCTTAGACCGGTCGTTCTGGAACTCCACCAACTACGTACATTTCGCACGTGCCCTGCTTGGAGAACCGCCGGCGGCGCCCTCGGCCTCAGCTGACACGCTCGAGGCGCTGCTCGAGCCACGCCCAAGCGTGCTCATTTCGGAGAACCGGAGAATCTCGAACAAGCTCCAGTCGGATATCCTGGACGTGGGTGCCCACGAGGAAGCGACGGTACTGCTCGGGGTACTAGGTCTGAAGGAAGCGGCCTACGGTTTTGACGACAAGCGATTCCTTCTTCTTCGCATGACCGCGCATTTGGCGATCGCCTCGGCGTTGAGAGGCGACGCGTCGGTGAGCGTCGTCGGCAGGATCGGAGAGGCGACGCTACTCGCGTTGACCGGGCGTCAGAAGGAACTGCTCGAGGCTCTCGGCTCACTCGAATCGAGAGAGCTGACCGACGTCGAGGCGTCCTGGGTGAATGTCCTCTACATGTACTCGGTCGAAGACTGGCGCCGGAGCGCACCGTTAGACACGCTGCTCGTACGCTTGGCGAGGTTCCGAGCCAT
>JAJCXL010000373.1 GCA_029263435.1 Acidobacteriota bacterium
ATCTCACTGTCCGCCGACCACGGCGTCGCTCCCCTACCCGAGTACCAGCGCGAGGGTAGAGCGTCGGGCACCCGGGCCACCGGGGCCGAGCTCGCTTGCATGCAGCGCGCAGGACTCCGGGTCGAAGAGGTTTTCGGGCGCGGGGACTGGTTCCTGGCGCCGACCTATCTCAACCTCGAGACCGTCGCCTCGAAAGGCAAGGCCGCGAGCGACGTCGAGACCTTTCTCGCCAACGAGCTCTCCCGTTGCCTGTCGGTCGAGCAGGTGTGGACCCGCTCCGATATGGAGACGGAGGCAGCGGAGGCGTCCGAGCCGATACTCACGCTCTTTCGTCACAGCTACCACCCGTCGCGAAGCGGCGATCTGTTCCTACGTCACAAACTGGGTCATTTGATGCAGGGTCGCGGAACCACGCATGGATCCTCCCACGCCTATGACACCCACGTCGTCGCGGTCGTGAGATGGCCGGGACTCGCGCCGCAAAAAGTCACGGAGCGCATCCACACCGTCGACCTCCCGGTAACACTGGCGAAGCTCATGGGGATCGCGCCGCCTGACGACGTCGACGGTATCGACCGGTCCGCCCTGATGCGGTGAAGCGCTAGATCTCACTCACACTTGAGGGCACGCACCGGATCCATCCGGCTCGCGCGATGGGCCGGGATGGACGACGCGACCAGAGCCACGGAGAAGAGCAGCACGGCGCTCGTCACGAAGATCAAGGGGTCGCGAGGCTCTACCGCAAACACCAAAGACGCCATCAACCGGGCTCCGAAATAGGCGGCCACCAGACCGATGCACAGACCGAGGAGAGTAGGTCCCATCCCCTGGGCCAGAACGAGACGACGCACCGAAGCGCTCCGCGCGCCGAGGGCAAGCCGTAAGCCTATCTCTCGCGTCCTCTCGGCAGAGCTTTCAGAGACCACGCCGTACAAGCCCACCGCCGCGAGGAGCGCCGCGAGTAATGCGAACGCCCCGGTCAGGATGAGATAGAAACGCGTGGGCGAGACCTGACGCGCCAGCGCCTGCTCGACCGTCTCGACCCGATAGATCGGCGCGAGCGGCTCCATTTCGGCGACGATGGAGCGCGCTGCCGGCAACGGCGAGGGCGCGGATGGCCCGGTCCGGATCGCGACGGTCATGTTCTCCGGCCCGAACATTCCGTGAGGCACATAGATCTGCGCCTCCGGCGCACCCGTGAGTCCTCGCGACAGGATATCGGCGCTGACCCCGACGATGGTCCATCGAGGCGACCCATAGCCTAAGTCCACGCTCACTTCGACTTCCCGACCGATCGGGTCCTCGTCGGGAAAGCTCTGTCGTACGAACGTTTCGTTGACGATCGCGACCGCTGCAGGCCCGAGGTCATCCGTCGGAGCGAGCCCGCGTCCTCGAAGCATGGGGATGCGCATCGTCTCGAACCATTCAGGGCTCACGGAATGGATCGACGCTTCGCGTTCGAGCTCCGGAGGAGGCTCGGGCCTCCCCGAGACGAGGACAGTTCCGGTCGCGCGTCCACGACCCAGGGGTGGACCCCAGGACGATCCCACCGCCTCGACGCCCGGAAGCACGGACAACCTCTGCTCGAGATCGCGGTAGAACCTCGCGACCTTCTGCGACGTGTCGTAAGTCGCCTCCGGCAAGATCAAGCTGAATCGAGTCATGTTTTTCGTCTCGAAGCCGACATCGATGGCATATAACGCGACGAAGCTCTTCAAGAGGAGACCGGCCCCAATGAGGAGGATCGTCGAAAGTGCGACCTCGCCGACGAGCAACCCTCGGCGAAAACGCGCACTCCCCCGCGTGCCTCCCGGCGCGGCTTGACCGAGCCCATCTCGGATCGACGAGCGAAGCAACGCGAAGGCAGGGGCGAGGCCGAAAAGGAAGGTCGTGACCAGGATCGCGGCGGCCGTGAACAAGAGGACTTCCCAGTTCATCGCGATGCGCTCCATTCCCGGCAGCGGCTCCGTCACCAAAGGGAGTCCGACGAGCAACGCTTTCGCCAACGCGAGGCCAAACACCCCGCCCACCACGGCAAGCACGAAGCTCTCGACGAGTCCTTGGGTCACCAAATGAGCTCGACCCGCCCCGAGCGCCGTGCGGATCGCGACCTCGCCCCTGCGCGACGTCGCGCGAGCGAGCAAAAGATTCGCCACGTTCGCACAAGCGATGAGGAGCACGAGTGCGACGGCCCCCAGAAGAATCAACAAACCTGAGCGGATATCGGCCACGCTTTCTTCCTGGAGCGAACGGAGGAGGAATCCCTTATAAGTGTTGGTGTCCGGGTGGGCCTGCTCGAGATTGGCTGCGAGGCTCGTGGCCTCCAAGCTCGCTTGCTCGAGCGTCGCACCGTCCGCGAGTCGCCCGACCCCGATCATCGTGTGACACCCGCGCCCACAATCTTGCGGGTCGAGTCGACGCGGTATCCAAAGCTCGACCCCACGGGGGTAGTCGAATGTCTCCGGGGCAACGCCGACGATCTCGTAGTCGAAATCTCCGAGTCGCAACGTCTCACCCAATACACTCGGTGAGCCGCTAAACTGCGTTCGCCAAAAAGCATGGCTCAACACGACGACCGTTGGCCCCGAGGCGCCGAACTCGGCCGCAGTGAGGTCCCGGCCGAGCAAGGGCTCGACTCCGAAGGTGCTCAGCAGACCTTTGGTCAAACGTCCCACCTCGATGACGCGGGTATCTCCCAGTCCGGCCAACGTCATGCTCGAGCGATTGACACCCACCAAAGAGTCGATCGATCGCGCCTCGGTCTCCAAGTCGAGAACGTCCGGATAGGACATCGAGCCGATCCCTCCATCCGGGCCGCGCCAGTCAGAAACGACGACGACGATCTTCTCCGGATCCTCGTAGGGCAAAGGCTCCAGGAGAACGGCATGGACCACGCTGAAGATCGCGGCATTACCGCCGAAGCCCACCGCCAAGGTCGCGACGATGAGCAGAGAGAAGCTCGGGCGTTTGGCGAGCGAGCGCGCCGCGACCTGAAACTCTTTGAAAAGCCACGACCCGCGTCCTGTCCAGGGATGGCGCGAGACACGGCCCTCGACAGACGATCGAACGCTCGGACGGGAGCGCTCCTTGATGCCTTCGATGACGAGATGAGCGGGACTTCGCAGCACGAACCCGAGACGCTGCCAAAAGCC
>JAJCXL010000374.1 GCA_029263435.1 Acidobacteriota bacterium
CGCCGCTCGAAGCGAGCTCAACGGTCTGATAGAAATCGCTGCCGCTCAGCGCTGTTCGAGCAGGATCTCCATCTCGTCCATGATGGCATTCATGGTCGCGACCGCGGCTCGATACGGGCCGGGGGTCGTGAGGTCCACTCCTGCTCTCTCGAGAAGCACGTGCGGGTAATCGGAGCCGCCGGCTCTGAGCAAGTTCTTGAAGTTGTCGACGCCCGCCTTCCCCTCTTCTTTGATTTTCTGATAGAGCGCCGCACCCGCGGTCTTCGAGGTCGCGTATTGATAGACGTACATGTTCAAGTAGAAGTGGGGCACGAACATCCATTCGTTCGTGTAGAGCTCGTCGATGACCACGACGCCTTCATCGTGACCGTGGTAGCGCTTCAAGATGTCGCCATAGAGACGCGAGATGCTCTCACCGGAGAGAGCCTCGCCGCGCTCCACCGTCTCGTAGAGGGCAAGCTCGAACTCGGCAAACATCGTTTGACGAAAGAACGTCCCGCGCATCGCTTCGAGCCCGCTTCCCAAGTAGAAGAGCTTTTCGTCCACGGAGTCGGTGTGTTGCGACATGTAGTCTTGCAGGATCAGCTCGAGCGACGTGGATGGGATCTCGGCGATAAAAGTGGAGTAGAAGAACGTGTCGAACGGCTGGCTCTGCTTGGAATAGAGAGTGTGCATCGCGTGACCCCATTCGTGGGCCAGCGTCGACAGTGAGGCGTAGTCGTCGTTGTGGTTCAAGAGAATGTAGGGATGAACGTCGAACGCGGATGGCTGCATATACGCCCCGGAGCGTTTGCCGCGCTGCGGGAACACGTGCATCCAGCGTTTAGAGAACGCCTCTCGCTGCATCTCGACCCAGTCGTCGCCGAGGACCGCCATCGCTTCGAGGGTAGTCGCCTTGCTCGTCTCGATATCGAACGTCTTGTCGAGAGCGACGAGCGGGGGGTAGATGTCGTAATAGCGCATCTCGTCGATGCCCAGCATCCTCGCCCGCAGCTCGAAGTAGCGGTGGAGGGTGGGGAGCGCCTGTCCGACTTCGGAGACGAGCGTTCGGTAGATCGACTCGGGTAAGTTGTCCGCGAAGAGCTCGCGCTCGAGGACGCTGTCATAGTTGCGAGCCCGGGCCATCGCCACTTGGGTCTGGATATGGGCGCCTAGCACCGAGCCGACGCTGTTGCGGTACTCGACCCACTTGTTCCAGAAGGCGTCGAAAACGAGCTTCCGATCCTCGCGGTTCGCGCTAGCGCGCCACCGAGTGTAGCCCTGCGAATCGATCCGCTGCGTCTCCCCCGTCGACAGTGTCACGCTCGGCCACGGGATGTCCGAGTTGGCCACAAAGCTATAGATGTTCTGAGGCGCTGCCGTGACCTGCGAGAAATAGGAGAGCGTCTTCTCCGCCTCGTCGCCGAGCGTATGCGGCGCGTTCCGCAATGTGTCTCTCAGTTGAAACTCGAAGCGTGACAGTCGCGGGTCCTGGGCGAGGAACGCTTCGATGGCTTCTTCGCCGACGCGCAACAGCTCGGGTTGCATCCACGCCGTCTTCTCGCCCAGTCTCGCGAACAACACTTGGCTGAGCTGCCGCCTCTCCTGGGTCTCGGAATCGCGAAGATCCTCGTCCGCGCCGAGGCTGGCATAGGCCGATACGAGAGCCGCTTTCCGGGAAGCGTCCGAGACGAGTACGAACGCGCGATACAAAGCATCCGCGCTGTCGCCGAGTGTCCCTTTCAGCGCATCGATCGCGTCGAGCTCTCGAAGAACGTCCTCGCGCGCCTGGCTCCAAGCTTCGGGCGTCTGGTAGATCTCGCTCAGGTCCCAGACATATCGAGGGTCTACGGGATCGTCAGTCTCTTGGGCCGTCGCTCCGGCGAGCATCGCCTGGAACACGAGGACGGAGGTTGCGAGCGTCCGTTTCATCGACCGAGCGAGCCCCGCGGCTATCTCCCGGAAAACAGGGAGCGGAGCGACGCAAGGAATCCGTGGCGGATCTCGCGCGATTCGGCGCGGGAGCGCTCGAAAAACACTTCGAGCGATCGAAGCTCACCTTCGTCCAACCACACCCCCGAACATTTCGTGCAGACATCTACGAGCACTTGCGAGCAGCGCGCGTACTCCAGCGCTTCCATGTCTCCACCGCAGTTCGGGCATTGGAGTGAACGACCGTCTTTCGCTTGGGCGAGCTCATAAGCTTGATAGCCGAGCTCGGGCATCCGCGCCAGCTCTTCCGAGTAGTCATTCTCAGAGGATTCCTCGATCCGACGAAGCTCGCCGTCGTCGAGCCATACCCCCCCGCAAAATTGACAGCCTTCGACGGTGACATCCGACTCATACACGTCGGCGTGAAGCTCGGCTTGGTCCTTCGGACAGTTCATCGTTACTTGAAAAGCTCCTTAATAAGCAGTTATACCACTTTCGCGAATCGGCGCCGCGCGGTAAACGACCAGCTCCGATGCGTCAGTGACACCGAAACGGCGCGTCGGATCTTCGTTTGACGCGCCAGTTTTTTTCGTCCCGCCGCCTTCCCAAATAAGCCCGTCTTCGTAAGTGTCACTTCGCGCTCGATTAAGGCTGAGGCTTTTGCGCCGAGCGTGTATCCATCGATTGGCACGAGCGTTGCAAATAAGATTCTTCGAAGGATGGAAAAGTCAATGAGAAGTCAGAAGATCCTAGTAGCACTCGGGGTCGCGATTGTCGCGCTAGGTACATTCGCGCAACAGCGACAGGCCCGCGACCGAACCGCCTCGGTCATTATTCAAGGCGAGGATGTCGAAACGCTGGTCGCGTTGGTCGAAACGGTCGGTGGCGTCGTCACCCACGAGCTCGGCATCATCAACGCCGTCGCCGCCAAGCTCACACCAGCGCAACGAGCCGTTGTTTCCGACTCGCCTGCGGCCCGCCGTATCACTGGGAATGACGTCGTTCGTACGAGCGGTGGACCGAAAACGAAGAACTCGGGAGGTGCGCCGCCCGTCCAGCGCTACGACTTCTCCAAGGTCGTCTCCGCTCCGCAACTCCATGAGCTCGGGCTGAAAGGACGAGGTGTCACCATCGCCGTTTTGGATACCGGCAGCGGCATGTGGAACGAGCTCGCGTGGGAAGGCGCGACGAGCCGGGTCCGAGCCCACTACGACGCCATCGATGACGTGCACCTGGCGTATAACGTATACAGCGACCGCAGCGGCCACGGAACCCATGTCAGCTCGATCGCTCTCAACAGCTCGGTCGACAACAAGACGCGTCTCCACCGGGGCATCGCGCCGAAAGCCGATCTCGTCATCGTCAAAGCCTTCGATGCCGACGGGCGCGGCACCTATGCCGATGTGATCCGAGGACTCGAGTTCATCGTGGACAACCAAAGCGAGCACGAGATCCGCGTGCTCAATCTTTCGTTCAGCGCGCCGGTGCGCTCGCACTACTGGGAAGACCCCATCAATCAGGCCGTGATGCGCGCTTGGGAAGCCGGCATCGTCGTCGTCGCTTCGGCCGGAAACGCGGGACCCGATCCAATGTCGATCGGCGTGCCAGGAAATGTCCCCTACGTCATCACGGTCGGCGCCATGACGGATCGCTATACGCCCGACGATCGCACGGATGATCGATTAGCGTCCTTCTCTTCCGCCGGACCGACCCACGAGCGTTTCGTCAAACCGGACGTCGTCGCCCCCGGCGGCCACATCGTGGCGCTCATGGAGCAGACGACGAGCATCGCTACCGAGCATCCTGATTTTCACGTGGGCTCACGCTACTTCAGGATGTCCGGAACGTCGCAATCGGCGGCGGTGGTCAGCGGCGTGGCCGCCTTGCTCCTCGAGCACGACCCGTCATTGACGCCGGACGATGTGAAATGCCGTTTGATGGCAGGCGCCCATCCGGCCCTCGCCGACGACGGCTCCTTGGCCAACAGCGTGTTCCAGCAAGGGGCGGGTCTCGTCGACGCTCACGACGCCGTCTTCAACGCCGCATCGGGCTGTGCCAATGTTGGACTCGACATTGCGCGTGACCTCGCGGGGGAAGAGCACTTCGCCGGACCGGCGCGCGTCGATGACGCAGGCAACTACTACGTCCAGGGCCTGGAGGACTCGATGGAAACAGGAAGCTTTCTATGGAACAACAGCTTCTTGTGGAGCAACTCGATGTTGTGGAGCGACTCGTTCCTTTGGAACAACAGCTTTCTCTGGAACAACAGCTTCTTGTGGAGCAATGCGGAGACGTTCAGCGACAGCTTCCTCTGGAGCAACAGCTTCCTTTGGAGCAACAGCTTCCTCTGGAGTAACGGACTCGTCGAGCCCGCGGCAATCAACACGTGGGTCGAGCAGCAATAGCATCGCTTTTAGATTCTCTCCTTCGAGAGCCGGGGTTCGGGGTTTCTCCCCACCCCGGCTCTTTCGTTTGCGAAGCGCCGTGGACCCGGCGTTGGTCGGCCGTTCGATGATTCGCGCTCCCGATGCTACGCTTGCGCCCTACTGGCCCCCGAACGGATCCAGGTCCTGAAAGTGAGGTGCAATGAAACTGCTCGCTGCCGTGCTCGTCTCGCTCTTTTCGCTCACGCTCTCAGGAGCCGCCTCAGGCCAGGATTACCCCACCCCGACCGCTGAGGCCGAAACTCTCGCGCCGCTCAGCGCCGTGGAAGTCGTGCGGGTCGCAGCGCCGGATCTCTCGACGGTCACGACCCAGGATCTTTTGAGAGAGCTGGACGGCGAGCCCCCCCGATTCGCCGTCCCGAACACCGTGTCTCTTACCCCGATGGTTCAGGGTAAGTGGGAAGATCTGGGAGACGGGCGACTCGTCTGGCGGCTGCGTATTCAAGCACCCCGGGCGGTGTCCGTGAATCTCGGATTCGAGCGCTACGTGATGCCGAAACGCGGACGGCTCTATGTCTACTCTGCGGACGGCTCGAAACGGATACGACCCTTCACCGCCTCCGACAACAAGAGTCATGGCGAGCTCTGGACGCCGCCGCTCGAATCGGACGATCTCGTTGTCGAGGTCACCATCGACGCCGAGGATCAGGGACGGCTCGAGCTAGAGCTGAGCTCGATAGGCTACGGCTATCGGGAGTTCGGATCTCGCGGCTTGGAGAAGTCCGGCTCGTGCAACGTGGACGTCGTTTGCCCGGAGGGCGACGGGTGGCGTGAACAGATTCGGTCGGTGGCGGTGTACTCGCTGGGAGGCGGTACGTTTTGCACCGGAGCACTGGTCAACAACACGTCGCTCGATCAGACTCCTTATTTTCTCACCGCGGCTCACTGCGGCCTCAACGCCGGAAACGCGGCGTCATTGGTGACGTTTTGGAACTTCGAGAACTCGACCTGCCGTCCCCCGGGAAGTCCGGCGAGCGGCGGCCCCGGCGACGGCACTCTCGATGAGTTCGTCACGGGAGCGACCTTCCGCGCGGGCAATACCGCGACGGACATGACACTTCTGGAGCTCGATGCCTCGCCGGTGCCCTTCGGCGCGTTCTTCGCCGGCTGGGATCGCTCCAGTGCGAACGCAAGCTCCGCGACGGCGATCCACCACCCGAACACCGACGAAAAACGCATCAGCTTCGAAAACGACGCAACCACGACCACGTCCTATAGCGGCTCGGCGAGCCCGGGAAACGGCACCCACGTTCGAGTCGCCGACTGGGACGTCGGGACGACGGAGCCCGGATCCTCGGGCTCTCCTTTGTTCGACCAGAACAAGCGCATCGTGGGGCAGCTTCACGGTGGATTCGCGGCCTGCGGCAATGACCTCGCGGACTGGTACGGTCGCTTGTCCCAGAGCTGGACGGGCGGCGGGTCGAGCTCCACACGGCTGAGCAACTGGCTGGACCCCACCGCGACCGGAGCAGCCTTCATCGATGGGCTCGACATGTCTAGTAATGTGCCGCAAGACGATTTTACCGAGCGAGGGACGCTCTCCGGGAATACCGGACAAAGCTTCGCCGTGAACTCCGGGGCGACGGGCGAAAGCGGCGAGCCGGATCACGCGGGCTCTTCGGCGCCTCTCGCTTCCATCTGGTGGGAGTGGACCGCCCCGACGACGGGCGACGTCACCTTCGACACGTTCGGGAGTGACTTCGATACGACGCTCGCGGTTTATACCGGGACCGCGGTGAACGCCCTGGTCGAGGTCGCGAGCAACGACGACGCGGCGAGCGGCGGTTTGCAGAGCAGCGTGAGCTTCACGGCGACGTCCGGGACGTCCTACAAGATCGCCGTCGACGGCTTCGATACTCTCGTCGGCAACATCGTCCTCGGCTGGAACCTCGTTCCCGACGCCGCGTGCTCGATCGACCTGCGCTTGAGCTACCAGAGCCCGACTTTGACGATGGCCTTCGACGTCGAGACCCAGGAGCCGACCTTGTGGGCGACCTGGATCGCCGTCGGTCCCTTCGTGGTCCCGCTATGGACGCTTCCGATTCTCGCGCCGCTGCCCCCGACGAGCTTCGAGCTACCGGTCCCGTTCCCGCAAAACAGCGCCGTGAGCGTGTTGTCCCTCTTCCTCACGCTACAGTCGGGCCAGTTTTGCTCCGACTTCGAGTCGCTGTCGACAGGATCGCCCGCGGCGCCACTGACCCGCGAACAGCTCGAGAAGCGGGTGAAGCTTCCGACGAGCGATAGGTAGAACTACTGGCACCGGTCTTGCACTGAGGTGTAGTTAGCCTCATTACTGGCTAGGCACTGTCTCGATACGGTACAAATCGCGCCGGATTGGCCGTATCGAGACGGACCTGGTTGTGGGGCGGGGTCGCACCTGGATCTTCGGATCCTTGGTTGGGGGAACGGCCTCGCCCCGACATCCATTCTGTGGAGTGCTCGTTCGCTCTTCGCTCACTCGCTTGCGTGCTACGGCGCTCGCGCGCCGGGCTCGCAGCAGATGCCATGGATGCCGCTCGAGCAACCCTGCTCCGCGACTTCGGCTTCGCCTCTTCGCTCGCTCACTCGCTTGCGTGCTACGGCGCTCGCGCGCCGGACTCGCAGCAGATGCCATGGATGCCGCTCGAGCCACCCTGACTCCGAGGCTTCCTTTTCAATCACCCGCTCACCCTTTTCCCAAACGCTTCCAGCAGCGATAGACTGACCCGTCATGGAGCGGCGCGAATTCCTGTTGTCCCTTGCGGCTGTCACGCTGCGCCAAGCTCCGACGCTTCGCATCGACGGAGACAGGCTCCACCGCAACCTGAGCGCGCTGTCTCGATTCGGACGGACTCCCGAGGGCGGGGTGAGTCGAGTCGCTTATAGCGACGCCGATCGCGACGGACGCGAGCTCGTGATGGGGCTCATGCGAGAGGCGGGGCTCGAAGCGACGATCGACATTGCCGGCAACATCATCGGAAGGCGGTCCGGGACCCATCCCGAGCTCCCGCCGATCCTGATGGGCTCTCACACGGACTCCGTGCCCGATGGCGGGAACTTCGACGGCCCGCTCGGAGTACTCGGAGCGATCGAGGTGGCGCGGACGCTTCAAGAGGCATCGGTGACCACCCGGCATCCTCTCGAGGTCGTCGTGTTCCAAAACGAGGAGAACGGCAAGACAGGCAGCCGCGCGCTCGTCGGCGAGCTCGAAGGACGTGAGCTCGATCTACCTTCCCACACGCACCGAACTATCGGAGAGGGCATCGCGTTTATTGGCGGAGACCCGGACCGGCTCGACGATGTCCAAAGAGGACCGGGTGATGTCGCGGCCTACCTCGAGCTTCACATCGAGCAGGGCGCGATCCTCCACCAGGAGTCGATCGACATCGGCGTGGTGGAAGGCATCGTCGGGATAAAACGCTGGAACGTCACGATTGAAGGCAAGGCGAACCATGCGGGTACGACGCCGATGAACCAACGGCGAGACGCTGTGCTCACCGCGGGGCGATTCATCGATGCCGTCCATCGAGTGGCGACCGAGCTTCCCGGACGACAAGTCGCGACGATCGGAAAAGTGGAGGTTCTCCCGGGTGCGCCGAACGTCGTTGCCGGGCGCGTCGACCTGACCCTGGAGATCCGCGACCTGGCCATGGAGAAGATCGACCAAGTGTTCACGAACGTCGAGCGAGAGGCTACCGCCGTTGCCTCGCACAACGACACCAGCATCCGGTTCGAACCTTATTACCTGAGCCGATCGGCGCCGACGGATGAGCGCCTGAGACGACAAGTCGAAGCCGTTTCCGAGACGCTCGGGCTCAA
>JAJCXL010000375.1 GCA_029263435.1 Acidobacteriota bacterium
CGATGGTTGTAGGCGGTCAAACACGGCGAGCACGAGAGGTTTCGAAAAAAATGGACCGAGCGCGGATCGAGGCTTCCGTACAGAGCCGGCGTTTCGGGGCCGAACAAGATGATGCTTCTGAGCGGGGTCAAAGACGCGAAATGGCCCGGGCCGCCATCGTTCGTCACGAGCAACTCCGCACGGTGGAACAGCAGAATCAACTCTCGGACGCTTCGGGTGTAGCCGGTCAGGTCGATGACGGCGTCGTCACCCACCGCGGCCCGTAGAGCGGTCCCGAGCCGACGGTCGGAGGACAGCCCTACCACGGCTACCAAGAGCCCCTCTCGGGCCAGTCCCCGGCACAAAGTCTCGAAGGACGTCAAAGGCCACGCGCGGATCGGGAGTAGCCCCCCTCCCGGGTAGACGAGTACCAAGCGTCGTCCTCGCACGGCAGGATAGTCTCGTTCGAGTCGCCCTATGAAGGCGTCGAGCTCATCTTTATCGGCGCGTGCGGGTAGCAAACGCGGCGGCTCGAAATCGAGCTCGCGCTTGACGATCGGACGTCCGCTGCCGTCCAACGCCTTTGCCAAGCTGAGAAACTGCTCCGATACGTGTTGATGGGGATTGTAGGGGACCGGCCGATTCATGAAGCCGCCTCGGTAGAGGCCTTCTTGGGTATGGCGCTCGAAGCCGACGCGCACCCGGGCTCCGCTCATGAAGGACAAGAGAGCACTCGCCCGGGAGAACAGCTCGCAATCGATGACCGCACTCACCCCCAAACGACGGAGCCTACGCCGCACCCGCCAGCTATCCGCGATGAACTCCCACAGCGTGTTGTTTCGAATGGTGAGGACGTTCTCCTCCGCCACGAGACCGGAGAGCGCAACCACTTCTGCGTTTTGTCGAAAAGCGAGCACGAAGAGCTCCGCCTCGGGATGACGTTCCCGCAATGCGCGAAAAGCGGGTTGGGCCAAGACGAGGCTCCCCATCTCCGACAAGAGGATGACGAGGATCTTCGACGGAGGCGGCGCGTCGGACGCGCGATCGCGACCTCGCGGCAACAAAGAGAGCACGCGACAGATGGGGGATCCAATCCATCGGTCCACTCGTCGCTGCGTTTCGATATTCATCGTCTCTCCCTGAAGCGCTCGTTCGAGAACCGCCGCACGATGAGCTCTTGACGCACGAGTAAGTCGAGCTCCCCCCCAAAAACGACGCGCCCAATCTCGTCGGGGGTCAATCGACTTCGCAAATCGAGCCTCCGCCCTAAGACTCGAAACGGCCCGGTTGCGTTGTCGGACAGCGATCGATGCATCACGACGATCTGCCCGGACTCCAAGAGCTGGCTCACTCGCTTCGTGTCGAGCGGGTCGTAGCCCTCGACGGTGGCGCCGGGAAGGAGGAACCGGTGCCGCTCGTGGCGTCGGATGAAGCTTTCCGGCACGTAGACCACCCGCCCTTCGAGTCGCTTCACCCGTTCGGGATCGAAGCGTCCGAGCTCGCTCTCGAAGGGCGCAGTCGCACATGCGAGCGAGAAAAGAGTCGCGAACACGAGCGCGTGAAAACCGACCCGTGCAACCGTTGGGCGGAACATCACCACCAGCCACCCGAGGGCGGTGACGACCGGCACCCCGATCTGCCACGCGTGATAGCCGCCGGGAGGAAGCACCTCCGCTCGCGCGTTCGCCACGACGAAGACGAGCGCGACGGCGACGAGAGCTCCGGGAACACAAAAGGCGCGCAACCATCCCGTCTGGACATCCCGCCACCGCATCGCGAGCAAGATCGCCAAAGCCGGCATGACGGGGAGAAGGTAGTTCTCCTGGCGCTGACTCGGGATGCTATACACCGCGAGAAACGCGAGCACATAGAGCCACAACCCCTTCTCCTCGCCGCTGAGCCGACTCCGATCTCTCAAGCTTCGGACGACGACGAAGACTACCGGTATCGCCAACAAGCCCGCATTGGCGAACGGTCCGAGCCAAAGCCGGTGCAGCGGATAGGGGCCTACGAACAGCCCTCGGAGGTAGCCGTCTCCTCCCAGCTTGGAGACGTTCTCCCCGAGCACGAAGTGTTGCAGGATCGCTGAAGGAGCAGGGTCGAACAGCGGCCAGAGGCCGAAGCACGAAAGCGCCACGCCACTGGCGAGGAGAATTCCCGGCACGGTCCGAGTCCAAAACGACCGACGATCGCCATGGGCGCGCCTCCATCCATAGGCGGCGTATGCGAGCCCGGCAGGTCCTACCAGCGCGAACGACTTCACGAGGCACGCCGCGCCGAGGAGAAGGCCCACCAAGCCCCATCTGCCAAGACCGAGCCGCCCTTCGCGAGCCACGAGTACCAGCGAGAAAGAAGCGAACAAGAAGAGTGTTTCCGGCAGGTTGGTCAGAAACGGCCGGCCATATTGAAAGCTCGAGTGAAAGCCGAGAAAGCTCAGCCCGGCAATGAGACCGACGCTCGGATCGGAGCTCAATCGGCGCGCCACCGTATAGACGACCGCCGCCGTCAGCAGCGTGGCCATGACGACGGGTAGGCGCAGCCAGAAAAGGCTGAAAGTTCCCGCCATCTTCGTCGAGAGAATCCCGACCCAGAACAGGAGCGGCGGCTTGGTGTTGTCGAGCTCCGGCCCCGTCGACAACGGGAGCCAATCTCCGCTCTCCCCGGTCAAGCGGGCGATCTCGATATAGGGCGCTTCGTCGCCAATGTGGGGGATGTATAGCCCGTCGAGCGCGTAGAAGTAGGCGACGAGTGCCAAGAGGCACGCGACCGGGCACATCAGGAAGTGAGGAAGGGAGCGCGTCGTCACGTAAGCGTCGATAAGATATCACTGCGCGCACCCAACAGACGATCCGTCGCTCGGAGATGACTTCCGCCGTCGCGGCAACTAGAATCAGCGGATGAGCTCGATCACGAAACGACGCAGCGCCGCTCTGTTTATCGGCATGGTTTTGGCTGCCGCTCCGATCGGGGCCCAAACGGGGACCCCGGATGGTGAGTGGCTCTCCTACGGTGGCGACCTCGGAAGTACCCGTTACGCCCCACTCGATCAGATCGATCGTGACAACATCGAGGATTTGGAGATCGAATGGCGTTGGAACGGAAACAATCTAGGTCCCGGGCCGGACTACAACTTCCGCGCGACGCCCATCATGGTGAATGGAGTGTTGTACACCACCGCGGGAACGAGGCGCGCGGCCGTCGCCATCCATCCAGGCACCGGAGAGACCCTTTGGATCTATCGCTACGATGAGGGCGAGCGTGGTAACTCCGCCCCGAGGAAGAACTCGGGGCGAGGGGTGTCGTATTGGAGCGACGGTCAGGACGAGCGGATCTTTTTTATCACGCCCGCCTACTTCATGGTCGCGCTGAACGCCAAGACCGGACGCCCCTACCCGGACTTCGGCCGCGACGGGATCGTCGACTTGAAAGAAGGGCTCGACGCGCCGGTCGATCTCATGAAATCAACCATCGGGTCGAGCACTCCCGGGATCATTGTGGGCGACACTATCGTGGTCGGCGCCGCCTTTCCCTCCGGCGGAGCTCCCCCGACCAAAGAGATGCCCATCGGACACGTTCGCGGGTTCGACGTGCGCACGGGTGAGCGGAAGTGGATCTTTCACACCATCCCCCAGCCGGGTGAGTACGGGCACGACACGTGGGAGAACGACTCCTGGAAGTACACGGGAAACGCGAGCGTGTGGACGTCGATGAGCGCCGATCCAAAGCTCGGCTACGTGTATCTTCCGATGGAAGCGCCGACCGGGGACTACTATGGCGGGCATCGCCCGGGCGACAACTTGTTCTCTCAAGCTCTCGTTTGTCTCGACGCCGAGACCGGAGAGAGAGTGTGGCACTTCCAGACCGTCCACCACGGAATCTGGGATTACGATCTCCCCGCTGCCCCCGTCCTCGCGAACATCACGGTGGACGGCAAAGAGATCGCCGCGATCGCGCAAGTGACGAAGCAAGGCTTCACGTTCGTCTTCGACCGTAGGACAGGAGAGCCCGTCTGGCCCATCGAAGAGCGGCCGGTCGCGCCATCGCCCATTCCCGGGGAGAAGACCGCACCGACGCAGCCATTTCCGA